>NZ_WWIA01000359.1 GCF_009870065.1 Streptomyces sp. SID5785
ACGGACTTGCCGCAGCCGGACTCGCCGACGAGGGCGAGGCACTCCCCCGCCGCGAGGTCGAAGGAGACGTCGCTGACGGCCCGCACGTACGCGCCGTCGCGCATGCGGAACCGCACCGACAGGTCGTGGACCGAGAGGACGGGGGTCACAGACTCAACTCCGATCGGCGGCGCGGGTTGAGCCGTTCGCGCCAGGCTCCCGCGAGGCCCGCGACGGCGAGGGTCGGAACGATGATGAACAGGCCGGGGAAGAGCGTCGGCCACCAGTCGCCGGCGAGCAGCGACCCGCGGGCCGACTGGACGAGGCTGCCGAGGCTCGCCTGGTGGGCCGGGAGTCCGAGGCCGAGGAAGGACAGCGCGGACTCGTGCCAGATGGCGTGCGGCACCATGAGGGCCGCGGCGAGCGCGGCCTGCGGCAGGACGCCGGGCAGCAGGTGCCGCACGGCGATCCGCCGGCGGGACGCCCCGCCCGAGATCGCCGCGTCGACGTAGGGGCGCGAGCGCAG
>NZ_WWIA01000035.1 GCF_009870065.1 Streptomyces sp. SID5785
CCGCGGTGGGGCGCCGGCGCCGCGGGGGCCGGACGGGCGCACGGGTGTGGTGGTGGTCATCGCGCTCACGCTCCCTTGCGCATGCCGCGCAGCTGGACCACGTAGGCGACGGCCATCGTGATCACGCCCATGACGATGGCGACCGTCGCGGAGTAGTTGTGCTGCTGCCCGGAGAAGGACAGCGAGTACGTGTAGTAGTTCGGGGTGTAGTCCGTGGTGATCGTGTTCGGCGCGAGCTTCTGGAGGATGGCGGGTTCGTTGAAGAGCTGGAAGCTGCCGATGACCGAGAAGATCGTGGCGATGACGAGGGCACCGCGGATCGCGGGGAGTTTGATCGCGGTGATGACGCGCCACTGGCCGGCGCCGTCGATCTCGGCCGCCTCGTACAGGGAGTGCGGCACGACGCGCAGGGCGGCGTAGAAGATGAGCATGTTGTAGCCGATGAACTCCCAGGTCACGATGTTGCCGATGGAGGCGAGCACGAGGCCGGAGGAGAGCGGGTCGGGCAGGTGGACGCCGAACGCGTCGTCGATGTCGCCGACCAGGCCGAAGCGGGTGCCGTAGAGGAAGCCCCACATGAGGGAGGCGACGACGGCGGGGACCGCGTACGGCAGGAAGACGGAGATCCGGAAGAAGTCCTTGCCGAAGAGCCGGCCGCTGTCCAGGGCGAGCGCGACGAGCAGGGCGATGCCGAGCATGACCGGCACCTGGACCACCAGGAACAGCCCGACACGCAGCACGCCGTCCCAGAACCGGCCGTCCTGGAGAGCCTGTTCGTAGTTGTCGAGGCCGACGAAGGTGGTGCCGCCGATGAGCTGGGTGCGGAACAGGCTCAGGTACACGGAGTAGACGAGCGGCGCCAGGAAGACCAGGGCGAAGACCAGCACGAAGGGGCCGATGAACCCCCAGCCCGTCCACCGGCGGCGCGAACGGCGCGACGGGGGCCGGGCCGGTGCGGCCTGCGGGTGTGTCGTCGTCATGCTCGGGGTCCCTCGCTCGTCCGTCCCTCGCGGCGGCGCCGTGCGCTCGCCCGCCCCGTGCATGTTTACGCAAACATCTCGGCGCACAAGCGATCCGACGGCTGCTATGTTTACGTAAACATCGGGTGGCGGCATGTCTACACTGCCCCGATGACGACGGTCAAGGGTCGGTGAGGGAGACAGTGGTGGCAGCAGCGGACAGCGCGCCGCAGCGCGGCGGCGGCCGGGGCAGCCGCCCGCCCAACGCGTCCATGGCGGACGTCGCCCGCCTCGCCGGCGTCTCCTCCCAGACCGTCTCGCGCGTCTCCAACGGCTTCCCGGGGGTCAACGAGGAGACCAGGGACCGCGTCCAGACCGCGATGAAGCAGCTCGGCTACCGGCCCAACAGTGCGGCCCGGGCCCTCAAGCGGGGCGACTTCCGCACCATCGGGGTCATCACCTTCACGCTCGCCACGACGGGCAACGTCCGCACGCTGGAGGCCATCGCGACGTCCGCGGCCGAGGAGGGCTACGCGGTGACGCTGCTGCCGGTCGCGGTCCCGACCCAGGACGAGGTGCGCGGCGCCTTCTCCCGGCTCGGCGAGCTCGCGGTGGACGCCGTGATCGTCATCATGGAGGTCCATCTCCTCGACTCCGCACGGCTGTCGCTGCCGCCGCACGTGAAGGTCGTGGTCGCCGACTCCGACGCCGGGGACCGGTACGCGGTCGTCGACACCGACCAGGCGGGCGGCACCCGGGCCGCCGTACGCCATCTCCTGGACCTGGGCCACGACACGGTGTGGCACCTCGCGGGCCCGTCCGCCTCGTACGCCGCACAGCGCAGGACGGACGCCTGGCGCGCCGCGCTCGAGGAGGCCGGACGCGCCGCTCCCCCGCCGGTGCGCGGCGACTGGTCGGCCGAGTCCGGCTACCGCGCGGGCCTGCACCTGGCCGGACAGGACGACTGCACCGCGGTGTTCGCGGCGAACGACCAGATGGCGCTCGGGCTGCTGCGCGCCCTGGCCGAGCGCGGGCGCCGGGTCCCCGAGGACGTGTCGGTCATCGGCTTCGACGACATCCCCGACTCCGGCTCGTTCCTTCCGCCGCTGACCACCGTCCACCAGGACTTCGCGGAGGTCGGTCGGCGCTGCGTGCACAGCGCGCTGCGGCAGGTGCGGCAGAGCGCGCCGGAGAGCGGCACGACGCTGGTACCGACCCGTCTCGTCGTGCGCGACAGCACGGGTCCCGCGCCGCACCGCACCCTCTGACGGCCCGGGGCGTACCGTCGGCCGGGTGGACGAACGGACTCTGCTCACCCGCTCCGCCGGCCCCGTGACCCGGCACCGGCTCGCCCGCGACCTGGCCGGACTCGGCCTGCGGCGGGGCGACACCGTCATGTTCCACACCCGCATGTCCGCGCTCGGGTGGGTGGCGGGGGGCGCGGCCACGGTGCTCGACGCGCTCCTCGACACGGTCGGCGACACCGGCACGCTGATGGTCACCTGCGGCTGGAACGACGCCCTGCCCTACGACTTCGGGTCCTGGCCGGCCCCGTGGCAGGAGGCGGTGCGGTCCGGGCACCCGGCGTACGACCCGGAGTCGAGCGAGTGCGACCACGCCAACGGGCGGCTGCCGGAGGCGCTGCGGCACCGTCCGGGCGCCCTGCGCAGCCGGCATCCCGACGCGTCCTTCGCCGCGCTCGGCGCCGCCGCGCGGGAGCTGACCCGGGATCATCCGTGGGACGACCCGCACGGGCCGGACTCACCGCTCGCCCGGCTCGTGGCGCGCGGCGGGCGGGTGCTGATGCTGGGCGCGCCGCTGGACACACTGACGCTGCTGCACCACGCGGAGGCGCTGGCGACGGCGCCGGGAAAGCGGTTCGTGGCGTACGACCAGCCGGTGACGGTCGACGGGCGGCGCACGTGGCGCCGGTTCCACGACATCGACTCGGAGCACGGCGCGTTCGACTACGCGCCCGTCGTCGGTCCGGACCGTGACGCGTTCGAGGTCGTCGCGCGGGCCGCCCTGGACGCGGGGTGCGGCGTGAGCGGGCGGGTGGCCGCGGCCGGGAGCCATCTCTTCGAGGCGGGTGCGCTCGTGGAGTTCGGCCGCGCCTGGATCGAGGACCGGCTGGGCGGCGCGGCCGGGCGCCCGCCCGAGGCGCCGGGTGCCGGGGCGAGCCCCAGTGGTGTGACCTGAAAAGTTCGCCGGGTCCGACGGCGTGATGGCAGGATCGGCTCGTGGATCTTTCCGAGGGCCTGGCTGGATGGACCGACTGGGACGGTGCCGCCTTCGTGGTGGGCCGCTCGTTGGGGATCTTTGCGGAGTCTGTGACGTTCACGCAGGTCAAGTCGGTGTTCTGGACGGACAACCCGTTGGGGAACGCCCTCCATGAGGTACTTCTTCAGCTGGTCGCCGCAGGGGTGCTGGAGCGGCGTGACGAACCGGACGAGCAGTTCCTGTGGTCGGGGCGATGACGTCAGGCCGCCGCGGGGAGAAGGCTCCCGGTCTCAGCCCTAGACGGCGACGCCCAGGCCGTCGACGACGGTCGCGCCGGGCAGTTCGGCGAGGGCCTTGCCCGGCACGATGAGCTTGCCGCGGCGGGTGCCGCTGCCGATGAGGACGTACGGCAGGTCGGCGACGGCCGCGTCGACGAGGATCTGCCAGTCCGCGGGCAGGCCGATCGGGGTGATGCCGCCGTACTCCATGCCGGTCTCGCCGGTGGCGGTGTCCATCGGCGCGAACGAGGCCTTGCGGGCGCCGAGATGACGCCGCACCACGCCGTTGACGTCGACCTTGGTCGCGGACAGGACGACACACGCGGCGAGCGTGGACGCGCCGCCGCGCTTGCCGCTCACCACGACGCAGTTCGCGGACGTGGCGAGCAGGTCCGCGCCGTAGTGCTCGACGAACGCCGCGGTGTCCGCCAGGTCGGGGTCGGTGTCGACGTGCACGAGGTCCTGCACGGGGATGCTGCCGCGCCAATGGCGGACCGCGTCCGCGACGGGGCGGGTGAGCAGGTGGAGCGCGTCGGGGGCGGAGCGGGCCGTGTCGAAGGTGCCGAGGGGAGCGTCCATGGGCGGCACGCTAACAGGCGACCGGGGCCGGGCCGCGGGGCCGGGCCGGGGGCCGGTCCCGTGGGTGGGTGCCGGGCTCGCGCGGCCGTCAGCGCTCGTACGGGACCGACACCGCGAGGGTCATCTCGACCGGCTCGGCGCCGTCGTTGCGGTACGCGTGCGCGACGTTCGCCTCGAAGGTCGCACCCGCGCCCTGCGGCACCCGGTGGACCACCCCGTCCACGACGAGGCTCAGTTCGCCGGAGGTCACGTGCAGGAGCTCCACCGTGCCCTGGGGATGGGGGTCCGACGGGCTGCCCTCGCCCGGGGCGAGCCGCCACTCCCACATCTCGAAGGGGCCGGGGGCCTCCGCGCCGACCAGGAGCCGGTTGTAGCTGCCGCCCCGCGTGGTCCACAGCCGCACGGCCTGGTCGGCGGGGACGATGCGTACCTTCGGGCCCTGCTCGTAGTCGAGCAGGGTGGTGATGCTGACGCCGAGCGCGTCCCCGATCTTGACGACGGTGCCGATGCTCGGGTTGGTGCGGGCCTGCTCGATCTGGATGACCATGCCGCGGCTGACGCCGGCCCGGGCGGCGAGCGCGTCGAGGGTGTAGCCGCGCTCGGTCCGCCAGTGTCTGACGTTCCGGGCGAGCGACTGGGTCAGGAGGTCGAGGTGCGGCACGTTCCGTCCATGGGGCCTACGGGGGCACCTGGCTGCACCCCGACGTGCAGCAAACTGTACTCAGACCCGGTAGCGGCGCAGCGCGGGCATCGCGCAGGCCAGCGCCAGCATCACGACGACGACGAGCAGTCCGCCCCCGGCGACGGCCGCGCCCGGACCGAAGGCGGAGCCCGCCGAGCCGTGCAGCACGTCGGCGAGCCGGGGCCCGCCCGCGACGACGACGGTGAAGACGCCCTGCATGCGGCCGCGCATCTCGTCCGTGGCCGCGGAGAGCAGGATCGCGCCGCGGAACACCATGGAGACCATGTCCGCGACGCCGGCGAGGGCGAGGAAGACCACGGCGAGCCAGAGGTTGCGGCTCAGCCCGAAGCCGGCGATCGCGAGGCCCCAGGCGACGACGGCGCCGATGACCATCCAGCCGTGCCGCCGCGCGCGGGAGAAGGTGCCCGAGAACAGCCCGCCGGCCACCGCCCCGATGGGGATCGCCGCGAAGAGGAGTCCGAGGGCGAGCCCTTCGCCGTAGGGCGCGTAGGTCTCGGCCGCGAGCTGCGGGAACAGGGCGCGCGGCATGCCGAGGACCATCGCGACGATGTCGGCGAGGAACGAGAGCAGCAGGACCTTGTGCCGGGCGATGTAGCGGAAGCCCTCGGCGATCTCCCGGACGCCTGCGCGGCGTTCGGCCTTGCCGCCGAGCGGGGGCAGTGCCGGCAGCCGGTGGACGGCCCAGACGGTGACGCACAGGGCGAGCGCGTCGACGAGGTAGAGCTCGGGCAGTCCGATGACGGGTATGAGGACGCCGGCCAGCAGCGGTCCGACGACCTGGCCGGTCTGCATGACGGTGGAGCCGAGGGCGTTGGCGGCGGCGAGTTCGCCCTCGGGGACGAGGCGGGCGATGGAGGCGTTGCGTGCGGGGGCGTTGAGTCCCCAGAAGGCCTGCTGGAGGGCGAGCAGCACCATCAGGACGCCGACGGAGTCGAGTCCGGCGACCGCCTGGAGCCAGAACAGGACCGAGGTGACGGCGATGCCGCAGTTGGTGATCAGGAGCAGTTTGCGGCGGTCCATCGTGTCGGCGACGGCGCCGCCCCACAGGGCGAACACGACGAGCGGGACGAGCCCGGCCAGGCTCGCGGCCCCGACCCAGGCGGAGGAGCCCGTGATGTCGAAGATCTGCTTGGGCACGGCGACGGCGGTCAGCTGGCTGCCGACGGCGGTGACGATGGTGGAGGACCACAGCCGCCGGTAGGCGGGGATGCGCAGCGGCCTGGTGTCCATGGCCCAGCGCCGCCACCCGCCGCGCCGCTCCGGTGCGGGGGCCGGGTTCTGCTGCGGTTCGGTGCCGGTGCTGCTGTCGCTGGTGTCCACGGCCGTCCTGATTGCTCGCTACATCTATCGGATCCGGGGATCACTATCGCAGCTCGGTCCGGACGGACGGAACGCGCACCAGGGCGCAGGGCCGGACACCCGCAGCGCCTAGGCGCGGGCGATCAGCATGCCGCCCATCGTGAGCATCGTGGCCGCGACCAGTCCGTCGAGCACGCGCCAGGCGGCGGGGCGGGACAGGAAGCGGCCGAGCAGCCGGGCGCCGAACCCGAGCGCGACGAACCAGACGAGGCTGGCGAGGGCGGCTCCGAGCCCGAAGGTCCAGCGCATGGCTCCCCGGTCGGCGGCGACGGAGCCGAGCAGCAGCACGGTGTCCAGGTAGACGTGCGGGTTGAGCCAGGTCAGCGCGAGGCAGGTGAGGACGGCCCGGCGGCGCGAGCCGGTGCTGTCGCCGCTGGTCTGCAGGGCCGCCTCGGCCGGGCGCAGTACCCGGCGGGCCGCGAGCGCCCCGTAGCAGAGCAGGAACGCGCCGCCGATGAACCCGACGGCGGTGACCGCGCCCGGCCAGGCGACCACGAGAGCGCCGACACCGGCCACGCC
>NZ_WWIA01000360.1 GCF_009870065.1 Streptomyces sp. SID5785
GGACCATTGTGGGTAATCCGTACCTCACTCCCCACCTCTGCCCGACAGCAGGCACGAGCGGAACGGCGTCCACGCCCTGAGCCGCGTTTGACGCGACCCACAGGCTTCTTTGCATAATGCAAAATGGCGCGACCGAGGGAAAGCGGAGTACATGACCGAGACACGGATACAGCGGCCGGCTGCCGCACCGGACGGCCCCGCGGCGATGCCGCGGCCGTCCCGGTGGCGCGGGAGCGGACTGCGCGGTGTGCGCGAGACACCGGCGGGACTGGCGCTCCTGGCCCTGGGGATCGGCGTGGGAGCGGGCCTCGGCTCGATCGCCTTCCGCTGGCTCATCGAGTCCTTCACCGAACTGTTCAGCGGACACGCCGACTACGCGGCCGCGGGCGGCTCGGCCCATCCTCATGTGCCGTGGCTCGGCCCGTACTTCGTGCTGATCACACCCGTGATCG
>NZ_WWIA01000361.1 GCF_009870065.1 Streptomyces sp. SID5785
TGGAACATCGACTCCTTCGACCAGTGGGGCGTCGAGCTCGGCAAGGTCCTCGCCAGGCGCGTCGAGCCCGCCCTCACCGAAGGCGCCCCGGTCCCCGGCCTGGACGCCTCCACCCAGTCCCTCGTCGACACCTACCGCGCCCTGCGCGGCCGTTCTGAAGGTAAGTGAATCTGATATGGCATCGATGCAGTTGGGCCTCGTCGGTCTCGGCAAGATGGGCGGCAACATGCGCGAGCGCATCCGCCGCGCAGGCCACACCGTCATCGGCTACGACCGCAACCCCGAGGTCTCCGACGTCGCGTCCCTCGCCGAACTCGTCGAGAAGCTCGAAGGCCCCCGCGTCGTGTGGGTGATGGTCCCGGCCGGCGCCGCGACCCAGTCCACCGTCGACGAGCTGAAGGAACTCCTCTCCGAGGGCGACCTCGTCGTCGACGGCGGCAACTCCCGCTGGACCGACGACGAGAAGCACGCCGCGGAGCTCGCCGAGCGCGGCATCGGCTTCGTCGACGCCGGCGTCTCCGGCGGCGTGTGGGGCCTGGAGAACGGCTACGCCCTCATGGTCGGCGGCTCCGACGCGGACATCGCCAAGGTCAAGCCGGTCTTCGACGCCCTCAAGCCCGAAGGCGACTTCGGCTACGTGCACGCGGGCAAGGTCGGCGCGGGCCACTTCTCCAAGATGGTCCACAACGGCATCGAGTACGCCATGATGCAGGCCTACGCCGAGGGCTGGGAGCTGCTCGAGGCCGCCGACTCGGTGACCGACGTGCGCGAGGTCTTCCGCTCCTGGCAGGAGGGCACCGTCATCCGCTCCTGGCTGCTCGACCTCGCGGTCAACGCCCTGGACGACGACGAGCACCTCGACAAGCTGCGCGGCTTCGCG
>NZ_WWIA01000362.1 GCF_009870065.1 Streptomyces sp. SID5785
CACCGGCCCGCCGGCCCGACCGGCACCGGCCCCATGGTCACCTTCGCGCGCAGCGGCATCTCCACACCTCTGCCCGAGGGCCGGCCCGGAAGTCTGCTCGAGCTCGCCGAAGCCTGCGACGTGCCCGTCCGCTGGAGCTGCCGCACGGGGGTCTGCCATCAGTGCACGACGCCTCTGCTCTCCGGGGAGGTCTCCTACCTGTCACCCCC
>NZ_WWIA01000363.1 GCF_009870065.1 Streptomyces sp. SID5785
CTTCAGCTCGGCCAGCGCCTCGGTCAGTCCCTTCGCGACCAGCGCCAGACCATCGGCCTTCAGATCCTTACCGCCACCGCCACCGCCACCGCCGGTCATCGCGCTGCCCCCTCGCGCTCGGTGCCGCCGGACAGGCGTGATCCAGGTATGCTCCGCGGCTCGTCCGCCGCACCCCCGTGCTCAGGCATGCCCCTCATCATGACGGGGGTGATTCGCGAACCTCAACGTTTCTGCGTCACACCCTTGTCACGACATCCGCCCTGCCGGTCGTCCGACGTGGGGGTACGGACATGGGCGTCGTCACGCAGCGTAGTGGGCTCTCCCGGAGTGCCGGGTGCCCTGGCGCCGGACGGGCCTTGCGTCACTCCATGGGCCGTCGCGCCGTGCCGCACGTGTCCCCGGAGAGGGAGAATTGACCCGAGGGGTGGGAACGCGCCGCATCCCCCGGGAGGCTCCATGGCACAGACCCGGTTCGCGCCCGACCGCGGGCTCACGTCCCGCATGGTCGCCACGATGTTCTTCATCGGCCTGCTCTACGTGGTCGTGGTCGGGGTCCTCGTGGTGCTGCTCAAAGGGGCATGGGTCGTCGTGCTCCTGATCTCGGGCGCGCTGTTCGTCGGCCAGTTCTGGTTCAGCGACCGGATCGCCGCCTTCAGCATGGGCGCGCGCGAGGTCACGCCCGAGCAGGCCCCCGAGCTGCACGCCGCCGTGGACCGGCTGTGCGCGCTCGCCGACATGCCCAAGCCCCGGGTCGCCGTCGCCGACACGGACGTCCCGAACGCGTTCGCCACGGGACGCAACCAGAAGAACGCGCTGGTGTGCGCCACGACCGGGCTGCTGCGCCGGCTGGAGCCCGAGGAGCTGGAGGGCGTTCTCGCGCACGAGCTGTCGCACGTCGCGCACCGGGACGTGGCCGTCATGACGATCGCCTCGTTCCTCGGCGTCCTCGCCGGGCTGATCACCCGGACCGCCCTGTGGGGCGGCTTCAGCCGCAACAGCCGGGACAACAACGCGGCCGTGGCCGTCCTCGTCGTCACCGCGGTCAGCGCCGTCGTCTACGCCGTCAGCTTCCTGCTCACCCGGCTGCTGTCGCGCTACCGCGAGCTGTCCGCCGACCGGGCCGCCGCGCTGCTCACCGGCCGGCCGTCCGCGCTGGCCTCCGCGCTCACCAAGGTCACCGGCCAGATCGCCCGGATCCCCACCCGGGACCTGCGCAAGGCCGAGCCGTTCAACGCCTTCTTCTTCGCCCCCGCCTTCAACAAGGAGAGCGCGAGCCGGCTGCTCTCCTCGCACCCCACGCTCGAACAGCGCCTCGACCAGCTGAGCCGCATCTCCGCGCAGCTCGGCCGCCCGTGACAGACCCAGGGAAGGGACAGGACCCCGCATGGGCCTCCTCGACGCCATCCTCGGCCGCAGCAAGCCGGTCCGGCCCGACCTCGACCAGCTCTTCGCCCTCCCGTCGGCCGCCGTCACGCTCCAGGCGGCGGCCGCCCTCGTCCCCACGGGGCAGGGCTCCGTCTGCTTCGCCAGCGTCGAGGGCGGCGCCTTCGACCGCATCGAGGCCGAGCTGGCCGAGCTGCTCGACGGCCCCGTCGAGCTCACCACGGACGGCCTCGGCTACACCTGGCTGCGCGTGCGGCACGCCCCCGAGGACGTCGCCGGCCTGGTCAACGACCTGCACGCGGTGAACACCTCGCTGGAGGAGAGCGGGTTCGGGCCCCATCTGCTCTGCTCCCTGATCGGCTTCCGCGACGGCGCCGGACGGGCCGTCGCGCTCGTCTACCTCTACAAGCGCGGCACCTTCTACCCCTTCGCGCCGCACCCCGGGCAGCACCAGAAGCGGGACAACACGCTGGAGCTCGAGGTGCGGGCCGCGCTCGGCGACGACCTGCGCGTCGAGCCCGACCTCGGCCGCTGGTTCCCCGTATGGGACGCGCCGGGGCTCGCCTAGGGCGTTTCCTCGAACCCCGGGCCGGACGCGCGGCGCAGCAGTAGGTTCATCGCGGTGAGGGTGAGGACCGGCTCGCCGTGCTGGTTGAGCACCTCGACGTCCGTGTGCACGATGCCGCGGTCCGGCTTGCCGCGCGAGACGCGGGCCGAGCGGATCGTCGTGCGGGCGCTCAGGCTGTCGCCCGGGCGGACCGGGCGCGTCCAGCGCAGCTCGTCCACGCCGGGGGAGGCCAGGCTCGCGACCTTGCTGACGTAGTGGTCCGCGTACAGCCGCATCATCACGGACGCCGTGTGCCAGCCGCTGGCGATCAGGCCCCCGAACGGCCCGTCGGCCGCCGCGGCCGGGTCCGTGTGGATGCTCTGCGGGTCGAAGCGGCCGGCGAACTCCAGGATCTCCGCCTCGGTGACCGTGATGCTGCCGTACGTGTACGTCGATCCGGGGACGTAGTCCTCGAAGTACCGCCGCTCGACGGGCACGTCGAAGTCCGGGCCGAGGGCGCGGGTCGCTGCTGTCGTCATGCCCGCACGGTAGACCCGACCCGCCCCGTCAGCGCGGTGCCTGCCAGACCACCGGGGACTCCGGCTCGTCGGGGGCGCGGGTGCCGTCGTCCCGGACCGTCAGACGGACCCCGGGGCGGCCGTCGGGCAGGACCGCCTCCGCGTCGACGGTCACCTCGATCCGCTCGATGCCCGCGCGGCGCGACGCCGTGGCGAGGGCGCGGCGCAGGGCCGCGAGCAGATGGCCCTGGGCGGTCGCCGGTACCGCGGACTCGAGCGCGCCGGTGAACTGCACGGACGGGCTGAAGCCGAGTACCGCCGCCGCGCCCGCGGTCTCCCGCAGGACCCGGCCGCGGAACGTCGTCGGCGCGTCCGACGGCGGCTGCTGCAGCGCGAAGATCGTCGTGCGGACCTCCTGGACCGTCGACTCCAGCTCGTCCACGGCCTGCTCCAGGACCGCGCCGACCTGGTCCGCCGGGTTCCGGCGCGCGGCCGACTCCAGCATCATCCCCGTCGCGAACAACCGCTGGATCACGAGATCGTGCAGGTCACGGGCGATGCGGTCGCGGTCCTCGAACACGGCCAGGCGCTCCCGGCCGGTCTGCGCGTCCGCGAGGACCAGCGCGAGCGCGGCCTGCGAGGCGAACTGGACGGCGAGCCGGTGGTCCATGGACGTGTACGGGCGGGCGCCGCGCGAGCGCGGCAGGGCCAGGGTGCCGATCAGCTTCCCCGCGGCCTGCAACGGCAGCATCATGCTCGGCCCGAACAGACTGCGCACATGGGTCGTCATCCGCGGGTCCGTCGCCGAGTCCTCCAGGAACACCGGCTCCCCGGTGAGGAGTTGGGCCAGGACCGCGGTACCGGGGCGGATCGTGGCGCCGAGCAGGACGCCCGGGTCGTCGGTGGTGGCCGCCGCCACGATCTCCATCCCGCCCGCCTCGGTCGGCTGGAGCACGACACCGGCCGCGGCGTCCGCGAGCAGCCGTGCCTGCTCGGCCACGGTCGTCAGGGCGTCGCCGGGGGCGCCGGTGAGGAGCGCCGTGGTCACCGCGGCGGCGCCCTCGATCCAGCGCTCGCGCTGCATCGCGCTCTCGTACAGCCGGGCGTTGCCCAGGGCGATGCCCGCCTGGCCGGCCAGGACGCGCAGCAGCTCCAGGTCGTCACGGGTGAAGCCGCCGGTCGGGGTGCGGCCGGTCAGCCGCAGCCGGCCGGCGACCGCGCCCTGTACGTACACCGGCACGGCGAGCAGGTCCGGCTCGTGCAGCACGGCGTCGAACGGCTCGTCGGGCGGCAGGTCGGCCGGGGTGTCGCCGCTGGTCACGACCTCGGCGAGGCGTTCCCCGCGGTCCGGGTCGAGCACCCCGAGGACGCCGTGCCGGGCGCCGGTGAGGGCGGCGGCGCTGTCCACGAGCTGCTGAAGGGTGGCGCGCGGGTCGAGTTCGGTGCCGATGGCCAGGACCGCTTCCAGGAGGACGGACAGGCCGGACGGGGCGTCGGGCGCCGTCCCGCTCGGACACATCGTGAGGGTCGCTCCGTCCACCGCTCAGTCGGCCAGCGGGTCCAGCACCATCGGCTGGATCTTGCCCTCCATCATCGCGCCGAGACCCTGCACCGCGCACACGTCGGGGCGTTCGGCGATGTGCACCGGCACGCCCGTGGCGTCGCGCAGCATCTGGTCGAGGCCGGGCAGCAGCGCCGAACCGCCGACCATCATGATGCCGCGGTCGGCCAGGTCGGCGACCAGGTCGGGCGGGCAGTCCCGCAGCACCCTGCCGATGCCGTCGAGGACCGCGGTCAGCGGGGTGTGGATGGCCTGCCGCACCGCCGACGTGTCGACGTGCACCGAGCGGGCCAGGCCCGTCGCGACGTCCCGGCCGTGGATCTCGGTCTGCTCGGGACCGCTGGGCGTCAGCCCGTTCCCGCTCAGGGCGAGCTGCAGGGGGCGTACGGACTGCGAGGGCAGCATCAGCTCGTGGTGCTGGCGCAGATGCTGGACGACGGCGTGGTCGATGGCGTCGCCGCCGACCGGGATCCGCTGGGCCGTGACGATCGCGCCCAGCGACAGGACCGCGATCTGGGTGGTCGCGGCGCCGCACACCATGATCATCGTGGCCTCGGGCTGCTCGACGGGCAGCCCGCAGCCGACCGCCGCGGCGATCAGCGTGTCCACCAGCTCGACGCGGCGCGCGCCCAGCCCGACCAGCGTCTCCACCGCGGCCCGCTGCGCCAGCGGGTCCGCGTCGTGCGGGGTGCAGGCCGCGGCGCGCAGCCGGGGCTTGCGGCGCAGGGCGCGGCGCAGCTTCTCGCCGAGCAGGTGCCGCAGCATCCGCTGCGCCATCTCGATGTCGACGACGGTGCCGCCGGAGACGGGACGCACGACGCGGATGTAGGCGGGTGTGCGCCCGGTCATCTTCTCGGCGAGCTCGCCGACCGCGATCAGTGCGCCGGTACGGGTGTTGACCGCGGCCGCGCTCGGCTCGTCGACGACGAGGCCCGCGCCCTTCACGTACACGCGGGTCCGGGCGGCGCCCAGGTCGACGGCGAAGTGGCAGCGGCGCAGCTGCTCCAGACTGACGGTCATGGCAGGTCCTCCCGAGAGCGCAGACCGTGGACGGGCCGCCGGATGTGCGGTCCTCCTTGTCATCGTGCGGCGGGGGCCGTCGGAGCGCGCGCTGGAGTGGGCCGGACAGGGCGTGCGGGGCCCGGCCCTGGCGGGAAGACGTCGGGGCGCATTTCCGCCACTGCACGTCAACTCCCTTGAAACAAAGGGTCCCTGACACTCCTCGTAGCACTCGGGCATCACCCCCGTCCCGAGTCCTACGACGAGAGGCGACGACGATGACCAGAGGACCTGCCGCGAGACGCGGCGCGGCTCTGCTGTCGGCCGGGCTGGCGTTCGCGCTGCTGCCACTGGCCGGGGCGCAGGCCGCGCCGGACGCCGGCACCCCGACGGCCACGCAGGCCGGGAAGGGCGGCAGGGCCGCCCGCGCCGCCCACACGGTGACGCTCGTGACCGGCGACAGGGTGACCGTGACCGAGGTCGGCGGCGGCCGCAGGACCGTCGACGTGGAGCGCCCGCCGGGCGCCGACGGCACCGTGCGCACCCAGGTGACCGACGGGCGGATCACCGTCGTGCCCGAGGAGGCGCAGGGCCTGCTCGCCGCCGGGAGCCTGGACCCCCGGCTCTTCGACGTCAGCGCCCTGATCGCGCAGGGACTCGCCGACGGCACGGCGGACGCGACCCCGCTGATCGTGACCTACCGCGGCAGGACCGCGCGCTCCGCGGCCGCCACCCCCCGGGGCGCCGAGCGCACCCGGAAGCTGGACAGCGTCGGCGGCGCCGCGCTCGACGCGCGGAAGGGCCGCACCTTCTGGAACGCGGCCACCGCGAAGGACGGCCTCGCCGACGGCATCGGCAAGATCTGGCTGGACGCCCGGGTGCACAGCACCATGGAGCAGTCCAACGCCCAGATCGGCAGCCCGAAGGCGTGGGAGGCCGGGCTCACCGGCAAGGGCGTCAAGGTCGCCGTCCTCGACACCGGGTACGACACGACGCACCCCGACCTGGCCGGGCGGGTCAGCGAGTCCAAGTCGTTCATCGCCGGGCAGGAGGTCGCCGACCGGGCCGGGCACGGCACGCACGTCACCTCGACCGTCGGCGGTTCCGGGGCCGCCTCGGACGGCAAGGAGAAGGGCGTCGCCCCCGACGCGACCCTTGCCGTCGGCAAGGTGCTCAGCGACGAGGGCTACGGCAGCGAGTCCGAGATCATCGCGGGTATGGAGTGGGCCGCGAAGGACGTCGACGCCAAGGTGGTCTCGATGAGCCTCGGCTCGGACACGCCGGGCGACGGCACCGACCCGATGGCCGAGGCGGTCGACACGCTGTCCGCGCAGACCGGCGCGCTGTTCGTCATCGCGGCGGGCAACTCCTACGGCGCCGGCACCATCGGCTCGCCGGGCGCCGCCGACGCCGCGCTCACGGTCGGCGCGGTCGACGACCAGGACCGGCGGGCGGACTTCTCCAGCCAGGGCCCCCGCTTCGGCGACAACGGCCTCAAGCCCGACGTCTCCGCCCCCGGCGTCGACATCCTCGCCGCCCGCTCCTCGCTCGTGGAGGGCTCCGGCGCGTACACGACGATGAGCGGCACGTCGATGGCGACGCCGCACGTCGCCGGTGTCGCCGCGCTGCTCGCCCAGGCCCACCCGGACTGGACCGGCGAACGGCTCAAGGACGCCCTGATGTCGTCCTCGAAGCCGCTCGACGACTCCGCGTACGCGGTCGGCTCGGGCCGGGTCTCCGTGCCGGACGCGATCGCCGCGAAGGTCACCGCGACGGGCAGCGCGGACCTCGGCTTCTTCGCCTGGCCCCACGACGACGACAAGCCGGTCACCAGGACCGTCACGTACAGCAACTCCGGTGACGCGCCGGTCGAGTTGACCCTGGCGGTGCAGGGCGCGCCCGACGGGGTGGTCGGCCTCGCCGACAGCACGCTGACCGTGCCCGCGCACGGCACCGCATCGACCACGGTGACCGGCGACGGGAGCAAGGCCGAGGTCGGCAGTCTCAGCGGGCGGATCGTGGCGAGCGCCGCCGGGACACCGGTCGCGCACACCGCGTTCGGCCTGGTCAAGGAGGAGGAGCGGTACACGCTCACGGTCCGGGTGAAGGACCGTGACGGGGAGCCGGCCCCGGCGGACCTCGTCGTCCAGGAGCTCGCGAAGAACACCGACCCGACGAGCGTCGCGGTCGACGACTCCGGCACCGTCCGGCTGCGCCTGAAGCCGGGCACGTACTGCGCCGACACCTTCCTCGACGTGCGCGGCGCGGCCGGCAAGGACGCGCTGGGGCTCGCCTACCTCGCCAACCCCGAGATCGTCCTCGACCGGGACCGCGAGATCACCCTCGACGGCCGCACGCTGCGCGAGGTCGCCGCGAAGCTGCCCAGGGACAACGAGCCGCACCAGCGGCTGATGGAGTTCGACCGCAAGGCGGGCGGAGCCGACGTCCTCGGCGTCGTCCAGGTGCCCATCAAGTACGACTCCCTGTTCGCCGCGCCCACCGGCAAGGTGAGCGACGGCAGTTACGAGTACCGGACCGTGTGGCGCCAGGCGCAGCCGCACATCGACGTCGCGGGCATCGACGAGACGTTCGAGCAGCCGGGCTCCACGCTGATCGAGGGCCGCAGCCGGCTCCGGGTCGTCGACGCGGGCCGGGGAGCCGCCGCCGACTACGCGGGCAGGAACGTCCGGGGCAGGGCCGTCCTCGTGGACGCCGACGGCAGCCTCACCGAGGCGCAGATCGCGCAGGCCGCCCAGGACGCGGGCGCGAAGGCGCTGTTCGTCACCGACAGTGCTCCCGGCCGCCTCAACACCCTCTTCTTCAACGAGGACGGCACGGACCGTCCGCTGCAGATCGCGAGCGTGGACCGGGCCGACTTCGCCCGCCTCCAGGCCCGCGCCCGCACCGGCCGCACCCTGGACATGACCGGCACGCGCGACGCCTCGTACGTGTACGACGTGTCGAAGGGCTACCCGGGCGGTGTCCCCGACCGCAGCCTCGTGTACGCGCCCCGCGGCCGTGACCTCGCCACCGTCGACACCACCTACTACGGCGACAGGAAGGCGCAGGGCAGCGAGTTCCGCTACTCGCTCACCGACACCTTCGAGATCGGTGTCGGCTTCCAGGAGCGCTACTCCTTCCCGGGCCGGCGCACCGACTACGTGTCGATGGAGCCGGGCCAGAAGTGGCACGAGTCCGTCAACCTGGCGGGCCTGGAGGAGCGCGGCGGTCTGGTCGGCTACAGGACGGGCCGGCACACGGCGCTCGACTGGTTCAAGCCGGTCTGGCACCCGTGGCTCGGTACCGGGCTCGGCTGGGGGCAGCAGCGCAGCGGGGACCGCATCCAGTTCAACACCCCGGGCTGGGGCGACTCGGGCCCCGACCACACCGGCTTCGGTGACGCCTACGACTCCGAGAGCGGCATGACCCAGTACACCGAGGTCTTCGCCGACGGCGTCAGCCAGGGCCGCCAGGTCAGCTCCGCGGGCTACGTCTGGGAGGCCGACCCGGCCGAGAAGACGTACAAGGTCGTCACCGACACCGCGCTCGACCCCGCCCTGTGGGGCATCGGCACCGAGGGGCACACCGAGTGGACGGTGCGCTCGGCGCGGCCGGCGACGGACGAGGAGATCTTCCTGCCGCTGATCAACCTCGGCTTCGACGTCGACACCGACCTCGCCGGGAAGGTGCGGGCGGGCGCCCGGCTGCCCGTCGGGATCTTCGCCGAGTACGTCGAGGGCGCGACCGGCACCGGCACGATCCGCGGCGGTGCGCTCGACGTCTCCTACGACGACGGCGCGACCTGGTCGACGGTGCGGCTCGACGGCCGCGGCGCGTCCTGGACGGGCGTGCTGCGTGTGCCCGAGGACGCGACGTCCCTGTCGCTGCGGGCCTCCGCGCACGATGACAAGGGCGCGCGCGTGTCCCAGGAGATCGTGCGGGCGGTCGCCGTGAAGTGACCCGTTCCCGCGGGTGGGACGCCGGGGCCCGGTGCGGAGCAGTCTCCGCACCGGGCCCCGGCCGTTCCGTATGCCGTTCCGTATGCCGATCCGTGTGCCGATCCGTGTGCCGTTCCGTATGCCGATACGCCGACGCCCGGGATGTGGACGGCCTCTTGTGGCGGCGGCGGGTGCGCGGTCAGGATGCGCGCATGGCCCCGCTCCTCGTCTCGCGTCGTCACGTGGATCTGCTGCGTGTCTCCACGATGCTCTGTCGGGCCGACTCCCCGCTCCCCGCGGCCGGTTGCTGAAGCACGCCGCAGCGGTGCCCCCGCGCTGACGTCCACGACGTCGCGCCTCTCCTCGCCCGGACCCCGGTCCGGCGCGCACGCCCCCGCCCGCCACCGGGCCGGCCGGTCCA
>NZ_WWIA01000004.1 GCF_009870065.1 Streptomyces sp. SID5785
TGCGCCGGTCGGCGACCGCGCTGCTCGCGCTGCTGCTGCCGATGGCGGCGTGGGCGTACCAGTTCGGCGGTCTGCTCCTGCCCGCCGAGACGTCGGGGCGGCCGGGGATCGACGTGGTGCAGCACAACGCGAGCGACGAGAACACCGACCCGGCGGCGACGGCCCGCGCGCTCGCCGCCGCGAAGCCCCGGCTGATCGCGCTGGAGGAACTGCTGCCCGAAGCCGTGCCCGTGTACGAGAAGGCGCTGGCCCGCGCCTATCCGTACCACGCTGTGCGCGGGACGGTCGGGCTCTGGTCGGCGTACCCGCTCAGCGGGGTGCGGGCCGTCGACATCAAGCCGCACGACCTCACGGACGACTGGCGGCGCGGGCTGCGCGCCGTGGTCCGGGCACCGCAGGGCGAGATCGCGGTGTACGTCGCCCATCTGCCCTCGGTGCGGCTGGGCACGGGTGGCTTCGGCTCGGCCCGGCGCGACGAGAGCGCGCGGCTGCTCGCCGACGCCCTGGACGCGGAGCGGACCCGCGCGGTGATCCTGCTCGGCGACCTCAACGGAACGGTCGACGACCGTGGCCTGGAGCCGCTCACCTCGCGCCTGAACGTGTCGGGGCGCGGTCTCGCGTTCAGCTTCCCCGAGGCGTTCCCGGTCGCACGGATCGACCAGGTGATGGCGCGGGCCGCCACCGTGGGCCGGATCCGGACGCTGCCCGCGACCGGGAGCGACCATCTGCCGATCATGGCTCGGATCACCCCTGCCTGACGGCCCGTCGGCGGCCGACGGACGTTCGTTGTCAGTGGCGGACCCTAGAGTCGCTCACCGTGACCACGACCTCTGCTTCTTCTTCAGCATCGGCATCCGGCTCGGCTTCCGGCTCGGCTTCCGGCTCGGCTTCTGCCTCGACCGAGGCCCAACTCGCCGCGACCGCGCGGGCGTACGACCACTGGGCCGGGCCGTACACGGAGCTCGTCCGGACCGAGTTCGACCGGCTTCCGCTCGACCGGGCCATGTTCGCGGCGTTCGCGGACACGGTGCGCGCAGGCTCCGGCACGGCCGTCGCCGAACTCGGCTGCGGGCCGGGCCGGCTGACGGCGCACCTGCGTGACCTGGGACTCGAGCCGTTCGGCGTCGACCTCTCGCCCGTCATGATCGACATCGCGCGGCAGGCGTATCCCGGTCTGCGGTTCGAGGTCGGCTCCATGCACGCGCTCGACCTGCCCGACGCCTCGCTCGACGGCGTCGTGTCCTGGTACTCGCTCATCCACGCGCTCCCGGCGGACGTGCCCGGATACGTCGCCGAGTTCGCCCGGATCCTCGCGCCCGGCGGTCATCTCCTGCTCGGCTTCTTCGAGTCGGAGGGCGGCCCGGTCACCCCGTTCGACCACCGGGTGACGACGGCGTACCGGTGGCCGGTGGACGAGCTGGCGCGGATCGCCGCGGTGCACGGGTTCGCCGAGACGGGGCGCATGCTGCGGGAGCCGCGGGAGGGCGAGCGGTTCCGGCGCGGGCATCTCCTGCTGCGCAAGGAAGGTCGACGGGACTGAGGTTCCGGACGGACAGGTGCGGCTCCGGCGGCACGGGGGGACGCAGGAGCCGCCGGGGCCGCACTTTGAACTCACAAAGTACAAAGTATGGACGTGCTCGGCAGAAGTCGCCTACGGTGACGGGCGCAACCGTAGGAGTACCGCCCTGCCGGCACGCGTCCCCGTCTGCCGGCGCATCCGTACAGCTCGACCGGAGTGCGATCCGGCGGCCTCCGGTCCCGTCCTGGAGGACCGATGCATCCACGGCTGTTCCGCCGCGCCCGAAGACACCTCACCGCTCTGCTCGTCGGAGGCTTCCTCGCCGGTGGCGTGTGGGCCGCTCCCCCGGTCACCGCCGCCCCCGACGACATCCCGCCGCAGGAACCGGGCGTCACGCTCCGGGTGTTCGACACCCAGGTCCCGCTGAGCAAGCTGTGCACGCTCAAGCCGGGACAGACCCCCAACCACGACAAGCTGATGCCGACCGTCGACTGGTCGTCCACCGACGACTTCGGCGGCTTCGCCGACAACTTCTCGGCGCAGGCGACCGGCTACCTCGTCGTGCCCGAGGACGGCTCCTACGCCTTCCGGCTCACCAGCGACGACGGATCGCGGCTCCTGATCGACGACCGGGAGGTCATCGACCACGACGGGCTGCACGGTGCCGAGCCCAAGGACGGCACGGTCGAACTGACCGCCGGCTCCCACCCGTTCCGGGTCGACTACTTCGAGCGGACCGGTGGTCAGCAGCTGACCCTCGCGTGGCGGCCGCCGGGCGCCGACGCGTTCACGACGGTGCCGGACACGGCGCTGACGACGGACGACGGCGTCGTCCGCGTCACGGCGCCCGGACGCAAGGAGTGCGAGGCGGGCGCCGACAGCCCCGGCGACGGGCTCCCGCTCACCGACGTGCGCCCCGACCTGACCCTCACCGACCTGCGCCCCGACGGCTTCGAGCCGCAGGTCACCGGGATGGACTGGCTGCCCGACGGCCGGCTCGCCGTCAGCACCTGGGGCGGCTCCGAGAAGACCGAGGGCGAGGTCTACCTCCTCGACCACGTCACCGGCGACACCAGCCGCGACAAGGTGACCGTCCAGAAGGTCGCGAGCGGACTGCGTGAGCCCATGGGCCTCAAGTACGTCGACGGCTCGCTCTACGTGTCGCAGAAGCACGAGCTCACCCAGCTCGTCGACAAGGACGACGACTCGGTCACCGACGAGTACCGCACGGTGGCGACCTGGCCCTACAGCGGGAACTTCCACGAGTTCGCCTTCGGGCTCCTCTACCGCGACGGCTCCTTCTACGTGAACCTGTCCGTCGCCATCAACTACGGCGGTGCGACCACGACTCCGCAGCCCGCACCCGGCCGCGGCACCACGTACAAGATCAACAAGAAGACCGGGAAGATCAAGCCGGTGGCCGGGGGGCTGCGCACCCCGAACGGCATCGCCTGGGGCCCCGAGGGCAGCATCTTCACCGCCGACAACCAGGGCGGCTGGCTGCCCGCGTCCAAGCTCGTGCAGATCAAGCAGGACCGCTTCTTCAACCACTACACCGAGCCGGCCGGCCCGTTCGACGACCGGCCCGTCACGCAGCCCGTGCTGTGGCTGCCGCAGAACGAGATCGCCAACTCGCCGAGCACGCCGCTGTATCTGACCCAGGGCCGGTTCAAGGGCCAGATGCTCTTCGGCGACGTCACCTACGGCGGCTTGCAGCGCGGCTACCTGGAGAAGGTCAAGGGCCAGTACCAGGGTGCCGTGTTCCGCTACACGCAGGGCCTGGAGGCCGGCGTCAACCGGATCTCCATGGGCCCCGACGGCGCGATCTACGCGGGCGGCCTGGGCGCCGACGGCAACTGGGGCCAGGAGGGCAAGCTCAAGTTCGGCCTGCAGAAGCTCACGCCCAACGGCGGCAACACCTTCGACATCAAGGAGATGCGCGCCGTTCCCGGCGGCTTCGACCTCGAGTACACCCAGCCCGTGTCGGCGGCCACCGCGGAGAAGCTCGCCTCGCACTACGAGGCCGAGCAGTGGCGGTACACCCCGACCGCGGACTACGGCGGTCCGAAGATCGCGGAGAAGAAGCTCTCCGTCCGCTCGGCGGCCCTCGCCGACGACGGCCGGACCGTCCGGCTGCGCCTGGACGGCCTGGAGCCCGGCCGGGTCGTGCACGTCCGCTCGCCGCGCCCCTTCACCTCGGAGTCCGGCGAGTCCCTGTGGAGCACCGAGGCCTGGTACACGCTCAACGCGATGCCGGGCGAGCAGCCGCCCGCCCCCGTCTTCCACGAGGCGGAGGAAGCGCGCCTCACCGGCGCCGTGGGCATCAACACCGATCACCCCGGCCACTCCGGCAGCGGTTTCGTCGACCGGTACGCCACCGAGGGGAAGGGCGCCACGACCTTCGACGTCACGGTCCCCCGGGCCGGCGACTACGACATCGGGCTGCGCTACTCCAACGGCCCGAACCCGTTCCAGGGCACCAAGTCCCTCTCCCTGTACACCAACGGCAAGAAGCTGCGGCAGACGTCCCTGCCCTCGACCGGCACCTGGGACGCCTGGTCGACGCGGACGGAACGGGTCACGCTCAAGGCGGGCCGCAACACCGTCGCGTACCGCTTCGACCCGGGAGACACCGGTCATGTGAACCTCGACCTGATCACGGTGCGCCCGCACGGCGCCCCCGTGACGCTCTTCGACGGCACGGCCGCATCCCAGTCCCAGTGGCAGCACACCGACGGCCGCACCGCACAGTGGCCGCTCGCCGACGAACGGTCGATGGAGGTCTGCTGCGGTGACCTGCGCACCAAGGAGGCCTACCAGGACTTCTCGCTGCACGTGGAGTTCCGGGTCCCGCTGCTGCCGGACGACGTGACCGGACAGAACCGCGGGAACAGCGGCGTCTATCTCCAGGAACGCTACGAGGTGCAGATCCTCGACTCGTACGGGGACACGACGCTCGACAACAACGAGGCGGGAGCGATCTATCTGCAGAAGGCGCCGGACGTCAACGCGGCCACGGCCCCGGAGACCTGGCAGACCTACGACATCACCTTCCGCGCGGCGCGCTTCGACGCCGACGGCGCCAAGACGGCCGACGCGCGCGTGACCGTCGTGTGGAACGGCAAGAAGGTCCACGACGACGTCGCGATCGACGGGCCGACCGGCTCGGGCGCGCCGGAGGGCCCGGCGGCCGGGGCCGTCCGGCTGCAGGACCACGGGAACAAGGTGCGCTTCCGCAACCTGCGGATCGAGCCGTTGAGCTGACCCCGGGGAGGCGTCACCGGCACGCCGGGTGCGGCCACGGCTCGCGGAGCCGTGGCCGCACCTGTGTCGCGCGGGCCGTCAGGCGGCGCAGTGGTGCGCAGCGGACCGGGCGGCGCCGACCGTCACGTCGAGGCCGGTCGGACCGGTGAGGTGGACGGCGGTCACCTCGAGGCCGTGGTCCGTCCTCTTCTGCTCGTTCACGACGAGCCGGGCGAGCCCCAGGTCGATCGTGTGGTCCGGCGTGTCCGGCACGTCGACCACGACGCCGGCGATCTTCAGGGTCAGCGAGGTGCTGCCCTTCTGCTCGGCGCAGCTGCTCGCCGAGGTGGCGGTCAGACCGGACACCTCGACCACGGGCAGACCCGCGATCCCGATGCGCGCCGCGCCGACCGAGGCCGTCGACGTGGCCGTGCCCGGGCCGGTGGTCGTGGCGACCTCGGCGCACAGCGCGTCGGCGGACAGGACCGGGGTGGAGACGGACGGGGCGCAGGCCGGTGTCACGGTCGCCGCGGCGGCGGAGCGGACGTCACCCGTGTCCGGGGTCGGGTCGACCGTCACCGGGAGCAGGGGCAGCGGAACGGTCGCGGACAGACCGAACGCCCGGCCCGTGACGTACTGGAGGCGCACGGTGGCCTGCGTCTTCGACGCCTTGTACGCGTCGTCGCCCGCGAACGAGGCCGCGACGGGCAGGGTCGCGTCCGCGGTGAGCGGCTGCTTCACCGAGTCGACCGTGCAGGCCGCGCGGCCCTCGGCGTCGGTCTTCGCCGTGCAGCCCTGTGCCGCGTCGCCGGATCCGAGGCTCAGTGCCACCTCGCGTCCGGTCACGGCGGCGCCGCCGTCCTTCTCCGTGAGGGTCGCGCCCAGTTCGGCCGCCGCGCCGTTCTCGACGGTCGTGGCACCCGACCAGGCGAGAGCGGTGTCCTTCTGAACGGGTGGCTGGGTGCCGCCCGCGCCGACGTCGAGCTGGTCGACGTCGATGTTCAGCGTCACGCCGCCATGCGTCTGCGTCAGGTCCCCGGAGTACTGCTTGATGCGCTGGTGGTCGGCCCACAGCGCGGCGGGGATCTTCGGTTCGTCGGTGGTGGCGTTGTCGTCCCACTTCGCGAAGTCGATGACGTCGGGGGCGAGATAGCCGCCGCCCTGGGCCGCGTCGACCAGGTCGGTGACGAGCGACGAGAGGCTGCCGTACGCGCCCGAGCGGAAGCCGAGTTCGTGGACCGTGCGGGTCCACGACTCCAGGAAGGCGGTGACGACGGCGCCGTGCTGAGCGTCGTAGTGCTCCATGTTGTAGTACAGCACCGAGCCGGCGGGCAGCCCGAGCGAGCCGGCCGCACGGACCGCGTCGCGCGCCGAGGCCGCGCCGTCCGCCGCCGGGTCGTCGATGACGTCGCAGGTGCCTCCGCAGCTGCCCGCGTCGGCGGAGGCCTGCGGGCCGACGTAGACCGGGAAGTACTTCCAGCCCGCGTCGTACTGCGTCTGCATCCAGTTCGCGTCCACGGTGACACCGCAGCCCGCGTTGACCCCACCGATGTAGACGCCGACCGCGCCGTACGGGGAGGCGTCCTTCCACGCCTGCATCTGGCCGCCGGACGGGGCCGCGCAGCGGTCGAAGCCCTTGCCCTGGAAGGACGTGGCGTCGGCGGGCAGTGCGGCGGCCGCCGCGGGGCGGTTCGCCCGGGTGCCCGCGGCCGGGGAGTCCGGCGTGGCCGCTGCCCCTGCGGCGGGGAGTCCGGCGCCGGTGAGGATCCTCTCGACGGTCTTGCGGTCGGCCCCGTAGGAGCCGGTGACGGCGAGGCCGGGCGCCGTGGCGCGGTAGCTGTGGTCGGTGGTGTTGCGGGTGACGCGCGCGGTGGACGCGGCCCGGTCGCGCGTGCCGCTCACGGGCTGCACGAGCAGGGCCTCGGTGCGGCCGAGCGCGGTGGCCGGGCAGTCCTGGCGCGCACCGGGTGTGCCGAGGTACACGGCGTGCCGGTCGAAGCGGACGCAGGTGTCCGGATCACGGTCGAGGTCGATCACGTCCCAGGACGCGGGAACGGTGAACGTCCGCCCCTGGTAGGTGACATGGGCCGACCCCGACGGTCCGCCCGGGTCGTCGGCCGCCGTGGCGGCCGTGGCGGTGCCGAGTGTCCCCGTGGTGAGCGCCGCGGTGGCGGCGCAGGCGAGCAGGGCGCTGCGCAGGGTGCCGCGCGCGCCGCGAGATGGTCTGTGCCGAGTGATGGTTCCCCCTGAACCCGGCGCCGGCCGTGCGTGACCGGCGCAACTCCAGCGATGACCCGGGCGAGACTGCGGGACCCGGGCGGCGCCCGTCAATCGGCGCGCGGGGCGACCCCGGGCGAACCGGCCGCGGCGGCACGGCCCCGCCCGCGGCGGGGGCGTCCCCGTTACCCGAAGTAGTACGCGCAACGTGTTCGAAATGTGTCGCGCCCCCGCGATGAACGGGCGGGTCAGGCCCGGCACCCCGTACGCGGCCCACACACGCCCACACAGCAGGCACACGGCGCCTCCACCGCCGCCGGTTGTCCTGATCGCGCCCTCGCGTCCCGGCAGACCTCAAGGCCCTCTATTGTTGCGCGAGTTGAACATCAGCAGGGGAACGGGGGACGGGTCCGGCATGCCCAGAAGTCACGACCACACGGAGCGCGGACCGGCCCTCGTCGAACCGCTGGAGCCCACCGACCCGCAGCGCGTGGGCCCGTACCTGCTGCTCGGCCGCCTCGGCTCGGGCGGCATGGGCCGGGTCTTCCTGGCCCGCTCCGAGAGCGGCCGGACGGTGGCCGTGAAGGTCGTGCACGAGGAGCTGACCTCGGACCGGCGCTTCCGGGCCCGCTTCCGCCGCGAGGTGGAGGCGGCGGGACGGGTCGACGGCGGGTACACCGCGCGGGTGCTCGCGTCCGACCACGAGGCCCCGCGCCCGTGGGTCGCCACCGCGTACGTGCCGGGCGCCTCCCTCGAGCAGACCGTCAGCGCGTTCGGCCCGCTGGAGGCCGATGCCCTGCGCACCCTCGCGGACGGGCTGCTGCACACGCTGGCGGCGGTCCACGAGGCCGGTGTCGTGCACCGTGACCTCAAGCCGTCCAACGTGATGCTGACCGCGGACGGCCCTCGCGTCATCGACTTCGGCATCGCGCGCGCCGTCGAGACCTCCGTCGAGTCCCTCCTGACGAGCACCGGATCGACCATCGGCACGCCCGGTTTCATGGCACCGGAGCAGGTGCGCGGTGAGGAGGTCGGGACCGGCGCCGACGTCTTCGCGCTGGGCTGTGTCCTGGTCTGGGCGCACACGGGACGCCTCGCCCACGCGCACGGGTCGAGCAACGCGCACGCCCTGATGTACGGCATCGCCGAGCAGGAACCGGATCTGTCGCTGATCCGGGACGAGGACCTGCGGTCCTTCGTCGCGCGCTGCCTGATCAAGGACCCGGCCGAGCGTCCGGACGTCGCGACCCTGCTGGCGGAGACCTCCTGGACGGGGAGGACCGCGTGGCTGACGCCGACGGTCCTGACGCATCTGGCGCGGCAGACGGCGCTGCTCCTGGAGGTGGAGGCGCCGGAGGACGTGCCGGCACCGGAGTCCGAAGCCGGCACCGGTGAGGAGCCGGGCGGGGTCGTCGCGCCGCCCGTCCCGGCCGACCGGGACACGTTCCCGTTGCGGCCCGCGGCCCCCACGCCCGACGACGGGAAGCCCACGCCCGGGAGCGGCCGGGCGGCGGCCCCGGACCGGACCGGCCGACTGCACGGTCGCACGGCGTGGATCGTGCTGGCCGCGGTCGTCGCGGTCCTGCTGACGAGCGGCACCGTCTACTACTTCGTCAGCGAGCGTCCGGACAGCTCCGACGTCGCCGACGGCTCGGGCGCTGGGACGCCCGCTCCCTCCGCGACGCGGTCGGCCGCCACGGCGTCGCCGTCGGCGAGCAGTTCGAAGGGCGGCGGCAAGAAGAAGGACCGCAAGGACGACAGGAAGGACGGGACGGACGGGGAGGACGGGGCCGGGAAGGGCGGCGGCAGCGGGGACGACGCGGCCCCGTCCGGCTCCGGCGGTTCCGCCGGAGCGGCCGAGGGCGACGAGGCGAACGTGCCCGCGGACGACGCGCAGGGCGGCGGCTCGGGTTCGGGCGGATCCGGCGGCGGCAGCGGCGGCGGTTCGTCCACGGCGGGCGGCGTGCCCGCGTACTTCGTCGGCACATGGAAGGCCGCCATGCCCTCGTACGGCGGCTGGCCGCCGGACCACATCGTCGTCCGCCGGGCGGCGAAGGGCGAGCAGGCCGTCACGTTCGTGACCGCGAACGGGTATCCCACCTGCACCTACGTCGCACGGCTCGTCTCGGTCGAGAACGGCGGCAAGCGGCTCAACCTCGGCGAGGGGAACCCGGACGAGTCCCGCTCCGGCGCGGGTTGCCAGGTGATCTCCCCGTCCTACCTGGACGCCGACGCGCCGTCCAGCGTCGACTACTTCCAGGATCAGAACCAGACCGTCCCGGGCAACGCCTCGAAGTACACCCGCTCCTGAGCTCAGCCGCGGCCCGCGCGCAGGTCCGCGAGCATCCGCCGCTGGTGCCGGTGGCCCACCGTCTCGTATCCGACGACGGTGACGAACGGGGCCAGCATCACGACGAGGAGGCAGACGGCCACCGTGACCCCGGCCGCGGCGAGCAGCAGGGCGGCGGCCAGGACCGCGAGCGTGAGCGTGATCAGCAGGAGGTGGAACGGGTCGGCCGAGGACAGCAGCAGGGTGTGCAGCAGGTAGATCATCAGGAGGTACAGCGCGACGGGCACGGCCAGCGCCGCGACCACCGCGACGTCGCCGATCTCCGCGTGGTGGTCCAGGAAGAGCCCGGCGACGTGCAGTCCGGCGCCGGCCCCCGCGATGCCGATGAGCAGCGGGATGTGCCCGTACCCGAAGAGGTAGCCGCGGCCCCTGCGGTGCACCAGGATGTCGCCGAACGGCGTCGAGAAGTACACCCACCACATGCCGAAGGTGAGACCGACTCCGGCCACCACGACCGCGACCGCGTTCCAGGTCCACTCGGTGCCGTCCGCGCCGCCGAGCAGGTCGCCCGAGGAGGCGACGGTGCCGACGACGCCCTCGCCGAGCGTGATGATGGCGAACAGGCTGTACCGCTCGGCGACATGGTGCGGATGCCAGGGCGTGCCGCCGGCCCGGCCCTGGGCCAGGACGGGCAGCCCGAGTTCGAGGGCGCCGAGCACGATGAAGGACACGAACACGACGGGCAGCGGCAGATGGGAGAAGGCGATGGCCACCCAGCCGACCTGGACGATCACGGTCCAGCGGATGTTGGACATGCAGACCCCGCGGTACTCGGGGGACTCACGGCCGGCGCGCCACCACTGGAGGATCATGCCGACGCGCATGACGACGTAACCGAGCACCATGACGCGCAGTTCGAGGTGGTCGCCCTCCTCGACGGAGTGGAACATCGCCGGGAGGCCGAGCGAGAAGACCACGACGCCGATCATCGTGACCATGGTGAGGACGCGGAAGAGCCAGTCGTCGGTGCCGAAGGCCGAGGCGAACCAGCTGTAGCTGATCCAGGCGACGCTGATCGCGAACATCGCGAGGACGAACGCCGTGACGGACTGCCCCGCGTGGCCCTCGGCGATCATCTCGGCGAACCGTGAGGCTGCGGTGCCGACCGCCACCACGAAGGTCAGGTCGAACAGCAGCTCCAGCGGGGTGGACACCCGCTCGCGCTCCTCCGGGTCCCGTCCGGTCATCGGGACGCGGCTGTGGGCGAGCCGGGGCGGTCCGGGTGCACCGTGGTCGAAGTCGCTCATGCGCAGCATGATGCCGCATCGGCGGATCTTCGCGACTCGGTGCCGCACCCGGGCGCACGACGCCATACTCGGCCCGACGGAATTGACATGCATTCAACACAGTGGTCGACGCACCCCCCAGGAGTCCTCCATGGCGCGATCCCCGCTTCCCCGCCTCACCCGCGTCGCCGTGACGGCGGCCCTCGCCCTGGCCGGTCTCGCCGGCACGGCCCCGGCCGCGCACGCCGGGACGGCGACACCGAGCCTGCGCGTGCTGACGTACAACACGTTCCTGATGAGCCGGAACCTGTACCCCAACTGGGGTCAGGAGCACCGCGCCGACGCGATCGCGCGGGCGCCGTTCTTCCAAGGGCAGGACGTCGTCGTGCTCCAGGAGGCCTTCGACAACGGCGCCTCGGACACGCTCGGGAAGGCGGCCGCGGCGGCCTATCCCCACCGGACGCCGGTGGTCGGCCGCAGCACGAGCGGCTGGGACGCGACCGGTGGCGCGTACGCGTCGACGACACCCGAGGACGGCGGCGTGACGCTGCTGAGCAAGTGGCCGATCCTGCGCAAGGAGCAGTACGTGTACGAGGACGCGTGCGGCTCCGACTGGTGGTCGAACAAGGGGTTCGTGTACGCGGTCCTCGACGTGAACGGCGCCAGGGTGCACGTCGTCGGCACGCACACCCAGTCGACGGACTCCGGCTGCGGGGCCGGTGAGGCGCGGGCGGACCGCGCCGCGCAGTTCCGGGCCATCGACTCCTTCCTCGCGGCGAAGGACATCCCGGCGTCCGAACAGGTCCTGGTCGCCGGTGACATGAACGTGGACGGCCGGGGCGACGAGTACGCGTCGATGCTGGAGAACGCGGGCCTGGTCCCGGCGGACGCGCGCACCGGGCACCCGTACTCGTTCGACACGCAGGAGAACTCGGTCGCGCGGTACCGCTACCCGGACGACCCGCGCGAGGACCTCGACCACGTCCTCTTCAAGAAGGGACACGCACGGCCCGCCGCGCCCTGGACCAACGAGGTGGTGCAGGCGCCGAGCGCTCCGTGGACGGTGTCGAGCTGGGGCACGAGTTACACGTACACCGACCTGTCCGACCACTACCCGGTGATCGCGTCGGCGGGCTGACCCGGCCGCCGGGGCACGCGCCGTCCGGGGCGGACACGTAGGGTCTGACCTGTGCCCGCCCCGTCCCCCGCCCTGCGCCGTGTCGCCGTCCTCGTCCTGGAGGGCGCCAAGCCGCTCGACGTCGGCATCCCGGCGCAGGTGTTCACGACGCGCGCGAGCATGCCGTACGAGGTACGGGTGTGCGGGGCGGCGCCCGGCCTGGTCGCGGGCGGTGACGGGCTCGCGTACTCCGTCGCCCACGGCCTGGAGGCGCTCGACTGGGCCGATCTGGTCTTCATCCCCGGCTACCGGTTCCCGGACCGCGAGGACCCGCCGCGCGCCGTGCTCGACGCCCTGGTCGCGGCGCACGCGCGCGGTGCGCGGCTCGCCGCGATCTCGACGGGCGCCTTCGCGCTGGCCGCCACCGGTCTCCTCGACGGCCGCCGCGCGACGACGCACTGGCACTACACGCGCGCCCTCGCGACCCGCCACCCCGAGGTGCGCGTGGACGAGAACGTGCTGTTCGTCGACGAGGGCCGGGTGCTCACCTCGGCGGGCGCCGCCTCCGGTATCGACCTGTGCCTGCACGTCCTGCGCGGTGAGCTCGGCGTGGCGGCCTCCAACCACGCGGCCCGGCGGCTCGTCGCGGCGCCCTACCGCAGCGGCGGCCAGGCCCAGTACGTGCCGCGCAGCGTGCCGGAGCCGCTCGGGGAGCGGTTCGCGGCGACCCGGGAGTGGGCGCTGCACCGCCTCGGCGAGCCGCTGACGCTCGAACTCCTCGCGCAGCACGCGGCGGTGTCGCCGCGCACCTTCTCGCGGCGCTTCGTCGACGAGACCGGGTACACGCCCCTCCAGTGGGTGATGCGGGCCCGGGTCGACCTCGCGCGCGAGCTGCTCGAGCGCTCGGAGCGCGGTGTCGAGCAGATCGCCGCCGAGGTCGGACTCGGCACCGGCGCGAACCTGCGGCTGCACTTCCAGCGCATCCTCGGGACGACGCCGAGCGAGTACCGGCGGACCTTCGCCCGGGGCGAGTGAGGGCCGCCGACGGCCCTGTCGCGATCCTTGCGGATCGTGGCGATTGTGCCCCTGTCCGGGATACGGGCGCCGCGCGAGCCTGGTGGCGGACGACGGACGAAAGGACTCCCCTCATGACCCGCATCGCCATCAACGGATTCGGCCGCATCGGACGCAACGTGCTGCGTGCCCTGCTGGAGCGCGACAGCGACCTCGAGGTCGTCGCCGTCAACGACCTGACCGAGCCGAAGGCGCTGGCCCGGCTGCTCGCCTTCGACACGACCGCGGGCCGGCTCGGCCGTCCCGTGACCGTCGACGGGGACACCCTGGTCGTGGACGGCCGCCGCATCAAGGTGCTCGCGGAGCGCGAGCCGGTCAAGCTGCCCTGGCGGGAGCTCGACGTGGACCTCGTCCTCGAGGCCACGGGCCGCTTCACCTCGGCCGAGGCCGCGCGCGACCACCTCACCGCCGGGGCCCGCAAGGTGCTCGTCGGCGCCCCGTCGGCCGGGGCGGACGTCACGCTCGCGTACGGCGTCAACACGCAGGCGTACGACCCGGCGGCGCACACGATCGTCTCCAACGCCTCCTGCACGACGAACGCGCTCGCCCCGCTCGCCTCCGTCCTGGACGGGCTCGCCGGGATCGAGCACGGCTTCATGACGACGGTGCACGCCTACACGCAGGAGCAGAACCTCCAGGACGGGCCGCACCGCGACCCGCGCCGGGCCCGCGCGGCCGGGGTGAACATCGTCCCGACGACGACGGGTGCGGCCAAGGCCATCGGCCTGGTGCTGCCGCAGCTGGACGGCAAGCTGTCCGGCGACTCGATCCGGGTGCCCGTGCCGGTGGGCTCGATCGTGGAGCTGAACACGACGGTGTCCCGCGAGGTCACCCGGGACGAGGTACTGGCCGCTTACCGCGCGGCGGCCGAGGGTCCGCTCGCCGGGATCCTCGAGTACTCGGACGACCCGCTGGTCTCCGCCGACATCACCGGCAACCCGGCCTCCGCGATCTTCGACTCCGAACTGACCCGGGTGGACGGCCGGCACGTGAAGGTCGTCGCCTGGTACGACAACGAGTGGGGCTTCTCGAACCGCGTCGTCGACTCCCTCACCCTGCTCGCGGCGGGCTGATCCCCCGGGGCGCGTCGTGCCCGAACAGCACGGCTAGCCCGCGAGGCCGCGGAGGGTGTCGGTGAGGCGTCCGCCCGCGCCGCGGTCCTTGTCGGTGGCCGTGTCGGGGCGGACGACGCCGATGACCTGACCGTCCGCGTGCACGACCACCGTGCACGCGGGCTCGATCCGGCGGGCGCGGTGCACGACGCTCGCGGCGTCCGGCGTGAACATCGCGCTCAGGTCGATCACGAACACGTCGGGGAGCAGGATCCGGGCGCGGGCGAGGGCGAGGACGCTGTCGTGGGTGTGGGACAGCACGTGGACCTCGGGCACGCCCTCGGCCTGGGCGATCAGGCCGGGCGCCCGCGCGATCGACGCCAGCACGAGGACGGTGAGCACGCGTCCATTCTTCCCCGGTTCGGCGGGCCCGGCCGGACGATCCGCCTCCACCACCCCACCCTGATGTGATGCAGGTCATATCACCCGATGAGGAAACCGGCGTAATGCCAGGCCTCAGGAGTGCTCTCACTCCCCGAAGGTCACACCCGGCCGCCGCACCCCGCATCGGAGCCCCTCATGCACGTCTGCCTGGACACCCCCGTCGGAGCCCGCCTCTGCACGCCCGACGGCCAGGAGATCGCCACGCCCGTCACCCTGCGCCACTCCTCGGCCGACCCGGACACCGTCCGGCTCGCCTTCCCGCCGCACGTCACGCTCGACGGGCGGGCGGCC
>NZ_WWIA01000036.1 GCF_009870065.1 Streptomyces sp. SID5785
AGGGGCGCGGGGAACTGCGCGAGCAGCCACGACGGCGCGGCACGGGGGCGATGACGCCCGGCCCGCGCGGCGGTGCGGCGCCCCGGCCGCGACGCTGAACCCCGGCGGCAGGGCGCGCACCGGACACCACCCCGGGCAGAGGCGGGGAGACCCGCTCCACCCGGGTCGGCTTCGCTCAGGCCCGCCGAGCGCTACGCCGGCTTGAGCTCCTGCCGCTGCCGCCCGAGCCCGTCGACCTCGAGCTCGACCACGTCCCCGGCCCGCAGATACGGCTTGGGCTCGGGCTGCCCCATCGCCACCCCCGCCGGCGTCCCGGTGTTGATGACGTCCCCCGGGTACAGCGTCATGAACTGGCTGACGTACCGCACGACCTCCGCCACCGGGAAGATCTGGTCGGCCGTGCTGCCGTCCTGCTTGAGCTCCCCGTTGACCCAGAGGCGCAGCCCGAGCGCCTGCGGGTCCCCGGCCTCGTCGGCGGTGACGAGCCACGGCCCGAGCGGGTTGAACGTCTCGCAGTTCTTGCCCTTGTCCCACGTGCCGCCGCGCTCGATCTGGAACTCGCGCTCGGACACGTCATGGGCGACCGCGTACCCGGCGACACAGGCCAGCGCGGCGGCGTCGGACTCGACGTAGCGGGCCGTACGTCCGATGACCACGGCCAGCTCCACCTCCCAGTCCGTCTTCGTGGAGCCGCGCGGCACGAGCACCGTGTCGTGCGGCCCGACGACCGTGTCGGCCGCCTTGAAGAAGACGACGGGCTCGGCCGGCGTCGCGGCCCCGGTCTCGGCGGCGTGGTCGTGGTAGTTCAAGCCGATGCACACGACCTTGCCGATCCGGCCGACCGGCGCACCGACCCGCAGTCCGGCCTGGTCCAGCGCGGGCAGCTCGCCGGAGGCGGCGGCCGCGCGGACCCGGTCGAGCGCGGCGTCGTCCGCGAGCAGCGCCCCGTCGATGTCGGGGACGACCCCCGAGAGGTCGCGCAGGGTTCCCCCGTCGTCGAGGAGCGCGGGGCGCTCGGCTCCGGCGGGACCGACTCGCAGCAGCTTCATGGTGTGACTCCCTCTGATCTAGGAGGAGCTCCCATGGCAAGGTGCGGCCTAGAGCCATCGGAGGTCTGGTCGATCCTCCAAGGTCGGGGTCCAGTCCGCAAGACCCCGTTCACGGACTGGACCCGCGACCCGCTCGCGCAGGTCGCTCAGATCGCGGGTGCGGCAGCGGCCCCGTACGGCATGTCCCGGTACAGGACGGCCCGCTCGACCGCGCTCCACGTCGTGGACGTGACGATGTACAGCGCCGCGGCGAGCGGCACGAACGCGACGGAGAACAGGGTCATGAAGGACATCAGCGGCATGAAGCGGTTCACCGCGGCCATGCCCGGGACCTGCTGCCCGTCGGCGGCCGCGGGCTGCGGCGCGGCGGCCGTCTGACGCTTCGCGCGCCGGTAGTTGAACGTCGCGACGGCCGCCACGAGCGCGAACAGCGCCACGTAGACGAGTCCCTGCGCACCGAAGAGCCCGCCGTGCCCGAGCGCGTCGGCGAACCGTCCGCCGAGCGGCGCCCCGCCCAGGGTGTGCCCGAGCAGCGCGTTGGGTTCGCCGCCGATGCTGCCGCTGGAGAACAGGTGGTAGAGCAGGAAGAACGCCGGCATCTGGAACAGCATCGGCAGACAGCCGGACAGCGGCGAGACCTTCTCCTCGCGGTGCAGTTCGAGGATCGCCTTCTGCAGGGCCTCGGGGTTCTTCTTGTGCTTCGTGCGCAGCTCGGCGATGCGCGGCTGGAGCCGCAGCCGCTCGCGCTGCCCGCGCGCCCCGGCCCGCGACAGGGGGTGGACGAGCAGCCGGACGAACGCGGTGAACAGGACGATCGCCGCGGCCGTCGCGGCGCCGTGGAACAGGGGGTCGAGCAGGTCGGCCAGCTGCCCGACCAGGCTCGCGAAAGCGGACATGAACGTCGACATGGGAGAGCCCTCCGAGGGTCTCGTCGTACCGGAGGTCGTCGCACGGCGGAGCCGCGCGGGACGGAGACTTCGGCGTGACGGGCTGCGGTACGCGCGGCGCCCCTGCGGGGGGCGCGGCGGTCAGCAGGCCGTCGGGACGAGACGTCCGGGCGCTCGGGGCCGGGTGCGCCCCCTGGCGTCGGGATCGCGCTGCGGCAGGAACGCGGTGCGTTGCTCGCGGTCGCGGATGGCCGTGCGCACCCGGGTGGGCGGCACGGCGGGCGCGCTGCGCGCGGCGAGCAGGGAACAGACGGCGAGCGCGGAGCCCGCGGCGGCGGTCGCGGCGAGCGCGACGGCCCCGGCGAGGCTGCCGGTGTCGACGAGGGTCGCCTCGACGAGGAGGAAGAACAGCAGCGCGGCCGGACGCAGGAACGCGGACCAGGTCTTCGCCCGGCTGTTCCCGGTCGGGGATGTCGTGATCCCGTGCATGGGCGGCGCTCCCCCTCTCCGGTTCCGGTGCGTCGGCTCACCTCAGCATGCATCAACGATGCCGTCGCAGCCTATCCGCCGGCCAGACCGTTACCGCCCTGCGCTGTTCGCACGGTCGGCGTCACCACGCCACCACGCCACCCCTGCGCCTCTACGCCTCTACGCCCCTGCGCCGCACCTCGCTACGCGGACTCGATCACGACGGGCTCGAGGAGCCGGCGCGGGGAGAGCAGGACCCGGCTGACCGGATCCGCGGGGTCCGGGTCGAGGCCCTCGCCGGGGAGCATCTCGACCTCCTCCAGCGGTACGAGCCCGCCGCAGACCGGGCAGTCGCCGAGGACGCCGAGCGGGGTGCCGCAGGCGGCGTGCCGGAACTCGCGCAGCGGCAGGGCGCCGGGGATCCCGCGCCCCCACGCGCCGAGCGAGCGGAGCACGGGCCACAGCTCGCGGCCGCGCTCGGTGACGACGTACTCGTCGCGCGGCGGCGACTCCTGGTAGCGGCGCTTCTCCAGGACCCCCGCCACGGTGAGGGCCTGGAGGCGGGTGGCGAGGACGGCGCGCGGGATGCCGAGGTGGACCAGGAAGTCGTTGTAGCGCCGGACGCCGTAGAGGGCGTCGCGCACGACGAGGAGCGTCCAGCGTTCGCCGACGATCTCCAGCGCGCGGGCGATCGAGCACTGCTGGGTCGCGTAGTCCTTGCCGAGAGCCATGGCCCCACTGTAACCACGTTTCCCTCTCAAGGTTCAATGACCGAACCTACCGTGCTACGGTCGATGGACCACGTCAGTTCATTCACCGAACTGACTCGATGTGTCCGACCTGACCCTGGACGGCCGAACCGTGTCCCAGCCCCCGAGTCCTACGAGTTCCCCGAGCCCGTCGAGTTCCCCGAGTCCGGCGCGTCCGCCGGCCTCCGGCACCGTCGCCGACGGTGCCGCACCGACCGCGTCCGCGGCGCCGGTGCCCGGCTCTCCCGTCCGTACGGGGGCCGAGGCGCGGCCGGGCGCCACGCTGGCCGTCACGAGCGCGGCGACGGCCGTGGCCCTGATGACGTACACCGCGCCGATGATCACGCTCGGCGACACCGCCGCCTCCCTGCACACCGGGCTCTCCGCGCAGGCCTGGCTCCTGAACGGCACGCCGCTCGGGCTCGCCGCGCTCCTCCTGGTCGCGGGCAGCCTCGCCGACGACTACGGGCGCCGCCGCGCCTTCGTCCTCGGCACCTTCGCGCTCGGCGCGACGACGGCGCTCGGCGCGCTCGCCACGAACACGCTCCTGTTCACGCTGGCCCGGGTCGCGCAGGGCGCGGCGTCGGCGGCGATCCTGGCCGCGAGCCTCGGGCTGCTCGTGCACGCCTTCCCGACCCCGGCAGGACGCATCCGGGCCACCGGGGTGTGGGGCGCGTGCGTCAGCGGCGGCATCGCGCTCGGCCCGCTCGCGGCCGGCGGGGCGACCCAACTCGCCGGGTGGCGCTGGGCGTACGCGCTGCTCGGCGTGCTCACCCTCGCCGTCGCGGTGTGCGCGCCGCGCGCCCTGACCGAGTCCCGGTCCCCGCGCGGCGGGCGCCCCGACCTGCCCGGAGCCCTCGCGCTCGGCCTCGCCCTCGTGGCGCTCCTGGCCGCGCTCACGCTGGGCCGCGACGGCTGGCTGCGCGGTCCGGTCGCCGCCCTCCTCGCCGCCGCGGTCCTGCTCCTGGCCGTGTTCGCGGCGATCGAGCGGCGCAGCGCGACCCCGATGCTGGACCTGTCGCTGCTGCGCAGGCCGTTGTTCCTCGCCTCGACGGCGGGCGCGTTCTTCACCGGCCTGTCGGTGATCGCCCTGTTCAGCTACGTCCCGACGCTCGTCCAGCGCACGATGGGCGTGACCCTGATGGGCACGGCGGGGCTGTTCGTCCTGTGGTCGGGGACCTCGTTCCTGGTCGCGCTCCAGGTCCGGCGGCTGGCGGGCCGCGTCTCGCCGCGGCACCAACTGGCCGCAGGATTCGTCCTGCACGCGCTGGCCGCCGCCACGATGCTGGGCGCCGCAGGCTCCGGCCACTGGACCCGGCTCCTGCCCGGCCTCCTGCTCTCCGGCGCGGGCAGCGGCCTGCTGAACGCGGCGCTGCCGCTGCTCGCGGTCGAGTCCGTGCCGCGGGAGCGGGCGGCGATGGGGTCGGGGGCGAGCAACACGGCGCGGTACATCGGGTCGGCGGCCGGGGTGGCGCTGATGATCGCCGTGTCCACGTCCGGGGGGACGTCGGTGCGGGCCGCGGCCCAGGGCACGAATGTGGCGCTGCTCGTCTCGGCGGGCCTGTCGGTGACCGCCACGCTTCTCCTCCTGGCCCTCCGTCAGGGCCGCGGCCGCTAGGGCCCTTCGGCGGGGGCGTCACGATGCGGCACCCGGCGGTGGCGCTGCACCGCGACGCCGGGAGCCGCGGCGAGCCCTCGCTCCCACCGTCCCGCCCCCTCCGGGGGCGTGCCCCCAGCGCCGGGGTTGTGACTGCGTCGCGGGGCGTGTCGTGGTGCCCCGTCAGGGGCGCGGGTAGGTCACGGGGCGAGTCGTGCCCCGTGAGGGGCGCGGGGAACTGCGCGACCAGCCACGACAGCGCGGCACTCGGCGATGGCGCCGGACCGCGACGGCGCGAGCCGTGCCCGGACCCAAGCCCTGGGCGCCCTCGGGATCGCGAACACTCGCCCCACCCGTGCTCGAAC
>NZ_WWIA01000364.1 GCF_009870065.1 Streptomyces sp. SID5785
TACCGGGCCAGGAGACGGAACGACTCGTCAGGCTCGGCCCGGCCGTCGGCCTCGGCGAGCAGACGGGCGAGCGGCTCCTGGCACGCCACCCACACCCGGCGCGCGTAGGCCCACAGTGCCGGGGTGTCCATCACGAGCTTCGACGCGCGACGGTAGCGCTCGGGCAGGTCGCGGTCGTCGGCGAAGGGGGCCCGCGCCGCGAAGAAGGAGTGGAGGGCGTCCAGCGCCGAGGCGCCGTCGGGCCGGTCGCGTACCGCCTCGGTCAGCGCCGCCTCACGCTCCCCGCTGTCGTCGAGGATCAACGCCTCCTTGCCCGCGGGGAAGTGGGCGAACAGGGTCGTGGTGGCCGTGTCCGCCGCCTCGGCGATCTGCGCGACGGTCACCTTGTCGTAGCCGTGCTCCAGGAAGAGCTCCAGGGCCGCGTCGGCGAGCGCCTTGCGGGTCGCCGCCTTCTTGCGCTCGCGCCGTCCGGGCGCGACTGTTCCGGTTTTCGCCATACTGCGACCGTAACACCACTCACTTCGAAACACTACTCACTACAGTTTTGAGCGGAGCAGCTCCGTCGGCTTCACGGCATCGGGCGCCGCACCCGGACCGTTCACGCGGCCCGCGCGTCCGCGTACGCGGGCAGGGTCCACGCGCCACCGCGGTCCTCCTTCGACAGGCGGGCGACCAGGTCGGGGATGCGGAGGAAGCAGGCCAGTGCCGTGGCGTTCTGGAAGGCACTGATGGCGTGCCGGCTCATGGGTAGGCCGACGCGCAGGATGCGGGGGTTGGCCTCGGCCTGGACGGCGTCGACGAAGGGGCGCAGGACGCGGTCGTAGCGGGCCAGGGCGGTGGGCGGGCGGGCAGCGCGACGGGGTCGGCCGGTTCCCGCTGGGCGGGTTCGCGCAGCAGGTCCGCTATCCGGTGGGCGGCGTCACGGGCGGTGCGGCGCAGGTCGCGGGCGGCGTAGAGCGGGGTGAGCTGCTCGAACAGGCCGAGTCCGAGGAGCGTGAACGCGACGAGGTCGACGGGCCGGGTCAGGCCGAGCGCGACCAGGCCGGTCCCGGACGCGGTGACGAGCAGCAGGACGGTGGTCGGCGCCACCGTCGCCCGGGTCAGGCTGCGTTGCCGGACGAAGCCGCGCTGCGCCTCCTCGGTGACGTCCGCGTACGCGGTGGCGGCGGTACGGAACCGGCGCGGGGCCGCGCCGCCGCCGAACGCCTTCGCGACGGTGATGCCGCGGACCATCTCGAGCGAGGCGGCGGACAGTTCGCGCCCGGCGGCGGCGATGCGCTGGACCGGTTCGGCGGAGCGGGCGGCCAGTCGCAGCCGGATCCCCTGGGCGCCCGCGACGACGGCGAAGGTCAGCAGCGCGAGCCGCCAGTCGGCGGTCAGCAGGTAGCCGGCGATCACGGCGGGGCCCGCGACCGCGGCGGCGAGGTCGCCGCGGGCGTGCGCGACGGCGTGGTGGAGGGCGCCGACATCGTCCTGGACGGTGGTCTTGACGCGGGCCGAGACACCGCCCGCGAACCAGCCGAGGGGCAGCACGGCCAGCCGGTCCGCGAGCCGGCGCCGCAGGTCCAGGGCGAGTTCGGCGTCCGCGAGGTGGCTGAGCGTCCCTGCGAGCAGGTAGAGCAGGAGCCGGGCGGCGAGCAGCGCGACCGCGGTCCACGCGATGGCCCACAGGTGGTCCTCCCGGCCGTCGAGGAGGCGGCGGCCGATCTCGACGACGGCGACCATGGGAGCGACCGAGAGGGCTGCGGCGAGCGCCTGGAGTGCGGCGGCGGCCGTGACGCGTCCGGTGACCGGGGCCTGCAACCGGGCCAGGTCCTGCGCGGCGCCACCGGGTCCCGAGCGGGGGTCAGGCATGCCGGCGGGCCGCCTTCGCCAGGCGCGGCACGACCGCGTCGAGACCGTAGGGGAGGCTGAGCACGGACGGGAAGCCGACGGCGATGGCGGTGGGCATGTCGAGTCCGATGTAGGCGCCGCGCCGGACGGCGCCGAGCTTCTTGAACAGGGGCCGCGCCTCGAACTCCTTGCGGGCCTGGTCCGTGTCGAACGTGAGGATGAGGACGTCGGCGTCGAGCAGGTCGAGCCGCTCCTTGGCGACGGCGGCGCGGCCGGGCGTCGCCGAGTCGGGCAGCCGCACGACCTTCGGGGAGAGCTTCATCCCCAACTGCCCGAAGAACACGGCGCTCGCGTCGTCGGGGCTCTTGATCGTGAACACCTCGCCGCCGACGACGGGCCCGAAGGTGAAGGTCCTGCCGTCGAGTTCGGGGTGGGCCTTGCGCACGGACGCGATCTTCCGCCGGACCCGGGACACCAACGCGTCCGCCTCGGACCGTGCGCCCAGGGCGTCTCCGGCCCGGCGGGCCATGTCCTCCCAGCCGTCCTGGCCGACGCCCTTGCGGTAGCTGAGGGTCGGGGCGATACGGCTCAGCTTGGCGTAGTCGTCGTGGAGTTGGTAGTCGTCACTGGCGAGGATCAGGTCGGGCCTGGCCGCCGCGACCTTCTCCATGGGCATACCGGCGGTCGTGTCGATGAGCACGGGGTCGGAGGCGGGCTTCTGCCAGGGGGCCAGTCCGTCGGGGAAGACGTTGTTCTTCGCGGCGAGGACGAGCGGCGCGCCGAGGGCGAGGGCGATGTCGGTGTCCCGGAGGTACCCGCAGGCGGCGACGCGCCGGGGCGGCGCGGTCACGCGCGCCGCGCCCTCCTTGCCCTGCACCGTGACGGGGAAGCCGTCCGACGCCGTGGCCCCGGCGGGCTTCGCCTCGGCGTCGTCCGAGCCGGACGAGCAGCCGGTCAGCGCCAGGGCCGCACCGGCGGTCGCGAAGAGGAAGGCACGGCGGCCCGCGACTGCGGCGGCGTCGTCGAGGCGGCTGGATCTGGTCACAGGGAAGGGCCTCTCGGGCAGGAATGAGGGCATGACGGAGTACGGGCGCGGCGGCCGGGGTGCCCCTGACGGGGTGCGTACCCGGTGGTTGAACAGCCACCCCATTTAAGTAAGGTTAGGCTAACCAATCAAGAGGTGCGGGGGCACCGGAGGGGGCAACACGGATGCGGACCACACCGACGGCACCGGCTCGGGCACGGGACGACCGTGCCCGAGCCCTCGTCAGAAGCGCGCTCACCGCACGCTGGAGAACGCTCGCGGTCGCGTGCCTGCTGTGCGTCGTCCACCAGGCGGCGGAGGCCGCCGTCCCGCTCGCCATCGGCATCGTCGTCGACCGGGCCGTCGAGCCCGGCAGCGCGCGGGCCCTGCTGTGGTCGCTGGTGGGCCTGTGCGTCCTCTTCCTGGTCCTGTCCAGTTCGATGCGCCTGGGCGGCAAGCTCGCCAAGGGCGCGGCCGAGGGCGCCGAGCACGACCTGCGGCTCGCCGTCACGGCGCGCGTGCTCGCACCGCGTGGACTGCCCGCCGCGGCGAGCCGGTCCGGTGAGCTGCTGTCCACCGCCACCTCGGACGCGGCCCGGGTGAGCATGATGAACGCCGCCGTGTGGTTCGGCGCGGGCGCCGTCGGCGCCGTCGCCGTCGCCGCGGTCATCCTCTTCCGCACCTCCGTCACCCTCGGGCTGCTGGTCCTCGCGGGCCTCGTGCCCGTCGTCCTCGTCAGCCGGGTGGTGGCCGCGCCGCTGATCCGCCGCAGCGGCACCGAGCAGGCCGCCGCCGCGCGGGCGGCCGGCACCGCCGCCGACCTGATGGCCGGGCTGCGCGTCCTGCGCGGCATCGGCGCCGAGCGCGTCGCCGCAGGACGCTACCGGGACACCAGCGACGCCTCCCGCGACGCCGCGATCCGGGCCGCCCGGCTCGACGCCGTCCGGGCCGCCACCGTCCTCGCACTGACCGGGGCCTTCGTCGCCGTCGTCGGGATCGTCGCGGGACGCATGGCGCTCGACGGCACCCTCACCGTCGGCCAGTTCGTCACCTCGGTGACGCTGACCCAGTTCCTGATCGGGCCGTTCAACGTCATCACCCATGTCACCGCCTCGGCCGCCCGCGCCCGCGCCTCCGCCGGACGCCTCGCGGACGTGCTCGACGCTCCCCCCGTCGTCACCGCCGGAGCTCCCCCGGCCGCCGCTCCCCCGAGCGACACCACGGCCGACAGCACGACCGGCAGCACGACCGACGCCACGGCCGACCGCCGGGCCGCGGGCCTCGACCTCCAGGGCCTGCGCCTGGGCGACCTGGAGCCGCTCGACCTGAGCGTGGACCCCGGCGAACTCGTCGGCGTCGTCCTCACCGACGAGAGCGCGGTCGCCGACCTCCTGGACTTCCTCGGCCGCCGCGCCGATCCGCCGGCGGGCCGGGTCCTGCTGGACGGCACCGCGCTCACCGACCTCGAACCGGCCGCCGTGCGCGCCTCGGTGCTCGTCGCCGAGCACGACGGCGTCCTGTTCGGCGGCACCCTCGCCGAGAACGTCGCGGCGGCCGCCCGGGACGACGACGCCGTCGCCCTCGCCCTCACGTGCGCCGCGGTCGACGAGATCGCCGAGTCCCTGCCGGACGGCACCGACTCCCCCGTCGGCGAGAGCGGCGGCCTCCTGTCGGGCGGTCAGCGCCAACGCGTCGCGCTGGCCCGCGCACTCGCCGCCGACCCGCCCGTCCTCGTCCTGCACGAGCCCACCACGGCCGTCGACTCCGTCACCGAGTCCCGCATCGCGGCACGCCTCGCGGAACTGCGCCGCGAGCGCACCACCCTGATCGTCACGAGCAGCCCGGTCCTGCTCTCCACCGTCACACGCGTCGTCGTCATCGGACCCGACGGCGTCGAGGGGGACGGCCGCCACGCCGATCTCCTCACCCGCCACAGCGGGTACCGCGAGGCGGTGCTCGCATGACCGCTCCGGCCCCGACGCACCCCGCACGGACGGACGAAGGCACCCGGAGGAAGACCGACGCGATGACGACCACCCTGCCGCTCGCCACGGCCCGCCAGACCCGGCTCGCGCTGGCCCGCGCCGCCCGGCCGCACCGCACCCGCGCCCTGACCGCCGCGGGCCTGCTGCTCACCGCCGCGGTCGTCGGCCTGACGGTGCCCTGGCTCGTGGGCCGCATCGTCGACCTCGTCCTCACCGGCGGTTCCGCCTCCACCCTCACCTGGATCTGCGCCGGGGTCGCCGCCGCGGCCACGGGCCAGGCGCTGTTCAACGGCGGGGGCGCCGTCCTGCTCGCCCAGGCCGCGCAGTCCACGCTCGCGGCCCTGCGCGCCCTGGTCGTCGACCGGGCCCTGAACGCACCCGCCCAGCAGGTGGAGGAGTCCGGCACCGGCGACCTCGTCGCACGGGCGACCGGCGACGTGGACGTGGTCAACGAGGCGGCGAGCGAGGTGCTTCCGCCACTCCTGGAGGCCGCCCTCACCATCGTGCTCACCCTTGCCGCTCTCGCCCTGCTCGACTGGCGCTTCGCCGTCGCCGCGGCGACGGCCGGCCCGCTTCAGGCGCTCGCGGTCCGCTGGTACGCGCGCGTCGTGGTCCCCCTCGCCCGTGAGGAACGGGCCGCGGAGGGGCGCCGCGCCCAGCAACTGCTCGACTCGGTCAGCGGAGCGTCGACCGTGCGGGCACTCGGGCTGGAGAAGGGCCACCAGGAAGCCGTGCGGGCCCGGTCCGAGGACGCGCGCCGCCTCGCCGTCCGCCTCTTCGGCCTGCAGCGCCGCTTCTACGGCAAGCTCAACGGGGGCGAGCTGCTCGGCATGTCCGCGGTCCTCGCCACCGGCTTCTGGCTGGTCGGCGACGATGCCGCGACGGTCGGCGCCGCCTCCGCGGCAGCGCTCTACTTCCACCGGCTCTTCGACCAGTTCAACACGGTGCTGGCCGCCTTCGACCAGGCACAGACCGCCGGTGCGGCGCTCTCCCGGATGATCGGCGTGACCCTGGTCGGCGACGAGCACCGCACGGGCGAGGAGCGTCCCGCGTCCGCACTGCCCGCGCCCCGCCGCGCGCCGGGCGCCGTCGCCGTACGGGTCGAGGGCCTCGTGCACGGCTACCGCCCCGGGCACCCGGTGCTCCATGCCGTCGATCTCACCATCGCGCCGGGCGAACGCGTCGCGATCGTCGGGCCGTCCGGCTCCGGCAAGACCACCCTGGCGAAGCTGATCTCCGGACGCCTGATGCCCGACACCGGGACGGTCCGGCTGGGAACGGCGGACACGCGCGCGCTCGGCCCGCAGGGCGTGCGCGACCGGTGCGTCCTCGTCTCCCAGGAGACCCACGTGTTCGCGGGGACGCTCGCCGACGGGCTGCGGCTGGCCCGGCCGGACGCCACCGACGACGATCTGCGCGACGCGCTGCGGCGGGCCGGCGCCCTCGGCTGGGCCGAGGCGCTGCCCGACGGCCTCGACACCGTCGTCGGCCACGGCGGTCACCGGCTCACCGCGGCGCGCGCCCAGGAACTGGCCCTGGCCCGGCTCGCCCTGGCGGACCCGCCGGTCGCCGTGCTCGACGAGGCGACGGCCGACGCGGGCAGCGCCGGGGCCCGCGCCCTGGAACGGGCCGCCGACCGTGTCCTGGAGGGGCGCACCGCCGTCCTCGTCGCCCACCGCCTCACCCAGGCCGTGCACGCCGACCGCGTCGTGGTCCTGGTGGCAGGCCGCGTCGCGGAGACCGGGACGCACGCCGAACTCGTCGCCGGGGAGGGCGAGTACGCGCGCTT
>NZ_WWIA01000365.1 GCF_009870065.1 Streptomyces sp. SID5785
CGAGCTGGTCCTCGTCGTAGTGCTTGGCGGCGTTCGCCCACACCTCGTCGGACACCCCGCCCGAGGCGTCGGCGAGCCGGGTCCCGGCCTCGGCCAGCTCCAGCGCCGCGCGCTCGGCGTCGGTGAACACCTTCGCCTCGCGCCAGGCGGCGATCATGTGCAGCCGCTGCGCGGTCTCGCCCGCCTCGGCGGCGTCCTTCGTGTGCATGTCGAGGCAGAACCCGCAGCCGTTGACCTGGCTGGCCCGGATCAGGACGAGGTCCGCGGTGAACTTCGGCAGCTCCACCGCCTCGAGGGCCTTGCCCGCGGCGTTGATGTGGCGGATGAACTTGGCGGTGACGGCGTTGCCGAAGAGGTCGAGACGGGCTTCCATGGCGCTCTCCTAGTCCTACTGCTTCTGCGAGTGGTTCCTGGTCGCTTACATCTGGATGACGGAGCGCACGCCGACGATGTGACCGCCCGCAAATGTGACCTGGGTCACGCCGCGACGCTGCGGTGCGGCGCCTGCCTAGGCTCCTCGCATGACGCACGACATGACGCACGACATGACGCATGAGCCGCACCTGGAGAAGATCACTCCGGCCAACCTGGACGCCGCGCTCGGCATCCGGGTCCGCCCCGACCAGGAGCACCGGGTCGCGCCCGTCGTGAAGTCCCTCGCCGAGGCGTACGTGCACCCGGACGTGGCGTGGCCGCGCCTGATCGTCGACGGGGACCGGCCCGTCGGCTTCCTCATGGCCTTCTTCGGCATCGACTGGAAGGGCGACGGCTCCCGCGACGACGTGCGTTCCGGCCTGTGGCGCCTCAACATCGCGGACGGCGAACAGGGCCGCGGCTACGGCCGCTTCGCGGTCGAGGCGGTCGCCGCCGAGATCCGCCACCGCGGCGGCACCCGCTTCACCACGACCTGGCACCCCGGCCCGACCGGCCCCGCGGCGTTCTACCTCCGTCTCGGCTTCCGCCCGACGGGCGAGACGAGCGGCACCGACGAGGTCGGGGAGATGGAGCTCGCCGCCCCCTGAGCCGGACCGGCCGCCCGGACCGGCCGCCCGGACCGGCCGCCCGGACCGGCCTCTCCGGGCTGCCCGTCTCCGGGTGCGCGTCCGACCGGATCGGGCCACGGTGATCGGGCCCGCGCCGTACCGCTCCCGCGAGGATCGAGGGCGTAGAGAGGAAGGAACGGAGGAGGCCGCGTGATCGCGACGCTCAACGAACTGGCCGGCCGCGTGGAGCAGGTGCTCGACGGTGCCGGGGACCCGCTCGACGTGCCCGCCTTCGCGCTGGCGCACGGCACGAGCGAGTACCACCTGCGGCGGATGTTCTCGTCGCTGGCCGGGATGCCGCTCTCGGAGTACGTGCGGCGCCGCCGGATGACCGTGGCCGCGGCCGACGTCGTCCGCGGCGGCCCCGGCAACGATCTCCTGAGCATCGCCGTCCGGCACGGATACGGCTCGACCGAGGCGTTCGGCCGGGCGTTCCGCGCCGTGCACGGTGCCGCGCCCGGTGACGTGCGCCGCGACGGAGGCCCCCTGCGTTCCCAGCCACAGCTCAGGTTCCGCCTGACCGTCGAAGGGAGCACCCCCATGGACACCCGCATCGCCGACCGCCCCGCCTTCCGCCTGATCGGCCACGCCACCCGCGTCCCGCTGATCCACGAAGGCGTCAACCCGCACATCAAGGAGCACATCGAGTCGCTGCCCCCGCAGGCCCACGGCCGCCTCAAGGAACTCGGCGACACCGACCCGGCCGGCCTCCTCCAGGTCACCGACGACCTGGCCCAGGACGCCGCCGAGGGCACCGAGCTCACCTACCTCCACGGCGTGGCGGTGACCGCCGGGACCCCGGTCCCCGACGACCTGGACGCCATCGAGGTGCCGCCGGGCGCATGGGCGGTCTTCCGCACGAGCGGCCCGCACCCGCAGGCGCTCCAGACGGCGTGGGCGGCGACGGCGACGGAGTGGTTCCCGTCGAACCCGTGGCGGCTGCGCCCGGGCCCGTCGATCGTCGCGACCCTGGAGCGGGCGCCGGACTTCAGCACGGCCACGTGCGAACTGTGGCTCCCGGTCGAGCCGGCCTGAGCGCATGTGAGGCCGGTGCGGTCCTCGTAGTTGATCGCCCGGCCCGATTTCCATCCCGGAAACTCGACTCTTTCCATCCCGGAAACTGACGAGTACTCTTTCCGTCATGGAAACAAACGGGGTCGACGGGCTGCACCTCACACCGGCGCAGGCCCACGCCGCACTGGCCGACACGGAGCACGTGCGGGCCAGTGCGGCCAAGAGGTCGGCCACCCCGTGGCCGACCTGGTTCTTCGTCACACTGACGCTCTACATCGCGGCTTTCCCCTTCGTGTACGGCGGCCTCGTCGCCGACCGCGACTGGCTGATCCCGCGCCCGGCCTGGCTCGCCGTCGCCCTGACGCTCACCGCGCTGTACGCGGCACTCTTCGCGGTCGCCGCCCGGTCCTGGCGGGCCCGCACCGGCGTGGCCCTGCGCCTCGACGTCCTGCCCCGCCGGGTGACCGTCCCGGCGTCGATCGGCCTGCCGGTGCTCCTCGTGGGCTCGCCGCTCGCCTTTCGCCTGACCGGGAGCCCCGGCTGGCTCGCGGCGGCGTCGGGGGTCGGCGCGGCGGTCTCCGTGGCGTTCCATCTGGCCTTCGTCCGCCTGCACCGGAAGCCCGCGTGAGCACCGCCGCCGGTTCCCGGCCGGGGCAGGACCCGCTGGCCGGCTTCGACACCGTCGTCCACGCGCCGCACCGGCTGCGCATCTGCGCGCTTCTCGAGGCGGCGGGCGAGGCCGAGTTCGCCACGGTCAAGGAGGAACTGGCCCTGTCCGCCTCCGCGTTGAGCAAGCACGTGACGGTCCTGATGGACGCGGGCTACGTGACCCAGCGCAAGGCCGTCCGGGCCACGCGCCAGCGGGTGTGGCTCAGCCTGACCGACCCGGGCCGGGCCGCGTACCGCGGGCACCTCGCGGCGCTGCGGGCGATCGTGGGGGAGCCGGGGGTGGGGACCGGCGGGTCAGTCCAAGCCCAGGCCCAGGCCCAGGAGGCCCCGCCCGGCGACGCGCCTTCCTGAACCGCCCAGCCCCCTCCCGTCCCCTCACCTCACCTCACGTCACCTCACCTCACCCGCGCTCCTCCGGCCCGTACGACCCGAACTGCGCCGCCCCCGTCACCTCGTACACCTGCGCCGAGACCCCGCCGGGGGTCGTCTCGCTGCTCAGCAGGCGCAGCCCGGCCGGTTCGCCGCCGTCCGGGAACAGGCGGCGGCCCGTGCCCACGACCACCGGTGCGACCATCAGCCGGACCTCGTCGACCAGCCCCGCGGCCAGCAGCGAGGCGCCGAGCCGTGCGCTGCCGTGGATGTGCAGCTCGCGCCCGGGCAGGCGCTTCACCTCGGCGACCTGGGCCACCACGTCACCGGACAGGACCGTGGTCGGGTTCCACGTCGCCTCGGCCTCGGTGAGGGTGTGCGACGCGACGTACTTCGGCAGCCCGTTGAGCTTGACGGCGACCGGGTCCCCCGGGTCGTTCATCTCCGGCCAGTCCCGCGCGAAGTTGACGTACGTGCGCCGCCCGAACAGGAACGCGTCCGCCTCCTCCAGCCAGCCCGTGATGATCCGCACGAACTCCTCGTCCAGGTGCGGCACGAGCCACCCGCCCCGCGTGAACCCGTCGCTCGTGTCCTCGTCCGGGGCCCCGGGCCCCTGCGCGACCCCGTCCAGCGACAGGAACTCCTGCAGTACCAGTCTCACGGCACACTCCTCGCTCGTCCCGCACTCCACTCGGGCCGTCGGCCCCTCCCAGCGTCCCGGTTCCGCCGCGACCGGGCCACCGCAACGCGCACGGTCGTGGCGCCGCGCGCCCCGAGGTCACCCGCCGGTGAACCCGCCGACGGGTCCGGCGACGGTTCCGGCGGCAGCGGGAAGTCCGGTGACGGGCTCCCGGCACCCCGCGCAGCGGTCCTCGTCGCCCACGGGGCGGAACAGGTGCGCCTGGACATGGCGCGGGCCCGCGCATTCGCGGAGGGCGGCGAGACGGGCGGAGAGGCGGGGGCGCCCCGGCTCCTCGTCCGGTCGGCGGTCCCCGGCCGCGCGCGGCGCGGCTCCTCCTCGTACGGGATGGTGTTGCTGTGGCGCGGTCGGCACCTCGGAGAGCAGGTACCGCAACAGCCCGCCGGGGTGCCGTACGGGCGTGCCGTCGGAGGGCAGGCCGCGCAGGATGTGCATGCGGACGTCCCCGGGCGTGTGGCCCGCCTCCAGCCAGCGGGCGGTGAGGGCGGTGAGTTCGGCGGTCATGGCGCGGGGGATGTGGCGCAGCGCGGGGTCCAGCGCGCGGTAGGCGGTGGCCAGGGCGTGGGCGGCGTCGGTGGCGGTGCCGTTCGTGTCTGTGTCTGTGTCTGTGTCTGTGTCTGTGTCTGCGTTCGCGTCTGCGGCGGCTGAGGTCCGTCCCGGTCGCTCGGTGCTTGGTGCCGGAGGGGTGGGGGTGTTGTCCCCGGTGTGGTCGCCGTAGGGATGACCGTCGGCCGGCCGGGTGGTCGGCTGTCCGGCGGCCGGTTGTCCGGCGGCCGGAGACACGCGACTCGGTGCGAGCTGCGGCGATGCGTCCCGCGTCATCATCCGGAGTGCCTCCTCGCGGCTCAACGGCGTGCTGGAGACGAGCTGTTGGGTGATCCAGTGCCCGCCCGGCCCCTGGGTCCGGCGCTCGTGCACGAAGCCCTCGTCCTTCAGCTGCTTCTTGGCCCGGACGAAGGCGCTGTTGCCGATGCGGGCTCGCTCGGCGGTACGGGAGAGGGTGTCGCGGGCGCCGTCAGGCAGCGAGACCTGCCAGATCAGGAGCCGGACCGCGTCGGAGGAGAGTCGGGGGTGCCGGATGAGCTCGTTGGAGAGCTGGGTGAAGGCGCGCGAGGGCGCGGTACTGTGCCGGTAGATCACGGTGGAGGTCTTTTCCACTAGTGGTTCAGGCCCTCGTCGACGGTTGCAGCCGTCGACGAGGGCCGTTTGCTTGGGAGTGACGGTACTCGACGGTGTGTGAGCGGCGGGGTGCGTTCGGTGAAGTCCGTTGGGCTTGGCGGGAGTCCTCGTGAGACACCGGCCTTCGTCCGCGGTCCCCTCCGAGCCGCCGCGGACGCAAGAATGCGCAGGAGGCTGCGATGGGCGCTTCCGATGGGCGCTTCCGATGGACGGGGAAAGACGTATGGGCTTGGACTACGGCTACGACATCTACCTGCCTCCACGGCGTATCCCCAGGGCCCTGGCGGTGCTCGCGGAGCATGCCCCAACCCACGACAGACAGCCGCTGGACCTCACCCTTCCCGGCGGTGCGCGCCTCGTGCTCCCGTTCACGTCCTTGTGGTGGTCCGACCCGGTCGACGCCTCGACGAGCGACACGGTCGAGCTGGACACCTCGATCCTGTTCGACGCCGACGACGAAGTGCTCGCGTACGCGGACGAGTGCGGCTTGCCGGTCAGGGACGACGGCCGCGTGCAGGTCGGCTATGTCTATCTGCGGGTCCGCTTCCGCTCCTTGCCGCACCCGGATTACGCGGTACTGGAGTTCGCCGCGGCGACGTCGCGGATGAGCCGACTCTTCGACCGCTCCCTTACTGTCGGACAGTTCTTCACCGGCCTCACCGCCACCGCGGGCGGGGCGTGCTGCCTCTTCGACACCGGAGATGGCGGACCGGAGCGGGTGCGCCGGCTGAACGGCGAGTCGGTCGACGAGATGATCGGGGCCGGACGCTTCCCGGACCTGGCGGCGTTGGCGGCGACGTGGCCGGATCCGGGCGAGGGCCCGGATCCGGGGACGCTTTAGCTCAGTCCAGGCATGACCCGAATCGCTGACCTACCCGATCCATTGGCGGGAGCCGCGACGTCTCAGAGCGTCGACCTCAGGAACGTCGCCCACGATGCGCGAGTGAACGAGAGTCTCGGACCACAGTCCTGCTTCGAATCTCGTATCAACACAGGTCCGATGCCACCGACCCCACACTCCACGCATTCACCCCCCGAGCCGTTGCTGTAAGACGACTTGAACCATGTCGTCTCGACATCGAGGGGGGTGCCCGTGGAACGTATGTGGTCGTCGCTCATCGAATGTTCTCCTTCAGGGTTCGACTGATCAGCTGGCGTGAACGCTTGGTGTCGAGTGCAGCTGCCTGGATGAGCTCGAACGCGCGTGTGTACTCGCGTACGTGGGGTTCGCCCTCCAGGTAGACGGCATCGGTGATGCCGTCCCGGTAGACGACGTCAGGATCTTCGGGATCGGGGAAACCGAGGATCGTGAAGGCGCCGGTGATGGGGTGAGGAGCCGAGTCGAACGGCAGAACCTGGAGCGTGACGGAGGTCGAATCTCCTACCCCCAGGAGGCGTTCGAGCTGGCCGCGCATCACGGAGCGACCGCCCACGAGGTTGCGGAGCGCGGCCTCGTGACAGATGAACGCTGCCTCTGGGGCATGCTCACGCGTCAACATCCCCTGACGCTCCATCCGTACGTCGATGGCGCGCTCGACCTCGAACGGATCCGTCCGGGAGTCTGCGACATGGAGTGCCCGGATGTAGTCGGGCGACTGAAGAAGTCCCGGCACGACCTCGCACTGGTACTGCCTGAACGAGGCGGCGTCCTGCTCCAGTCCGATGTAGATGTTGAACCACTCCGGGATTCCCGACCCGTGAAGCTGCCACCAGCCCTTGGTCTTGGCCTCCTGCGCCAGCGACCGTAGAAAGCCGCGCAGCTCGTCGCTGGTCTCGTAGAGGCGGCAGAGCGCTTCCACGTCTGTCGGTTGGACGCGGCCGTGGCCCGTCTCCATCCGGTTGACCTTGGATCCGCTCCAGTCCATGGCCGCACCCACCTGGGCGCACGTCATGCCGCTCGTCTCACGCAGCTTCTTCAGTTCGATCGACAGTCGTCGGCGACGTGCCGTCGGTGATCCGGCCATTGGAACGGGTCCTCCCTGCTAGCGGGACACAGTCTCAGTGCCAAGAGGAGGCATTGCCAACCACTCGATGGAGGGAATCCCATCATGCAAATTGCATAGCGGGATGCGCATGGTCACGCTTGGTGGTGGGTGAGGGGCGATCGGGTCACCAACTCGACGCCTCGACAGGCCGGTTGCGGCCCACCCCACCCACCGTGATCCTCCGGAGGGGGAGAGATGGAGACACGACAGATCTGCGTGCGTCGTAAACCCTGGACGTTGGCGTTCGCGGCAGAACCCGAGGAACTGGCCGCCTTGCGCCGCATCACCGGCCTCCACCTGCGGTGCTGGGGGCTGCATCACCTCGTCGACGCCGCGCAGTTGTGCGTGACGGAGCTCGTCACGAACGTCATCGGACATGTGGGGCCGGGCACCCCGGCCGAGCTCTCGCTCGGCATGCGGGGCACGGCCGTGCGGATCGAGGTGCAGGACCCGGATCTCAGGGCGCTGCCCACCTTGCTGCGGGCGGCCGACGACGCCGAGGGAGGTCGCGGTATGGCCATCGTCGCCGCGACGGCCCGGCGGTGGGGGGTCCTCATCCAGGACGATCGAAAGGTCACGTGGTGTGAGCTGGCCACAGGGCTTGGACGACCGGGAGGCCACATCGACGACGACCGGGTGAACCGGGCGGAGGCGCTGTTGGCGTTGTACTGCGAGGCGGAAGCCCTCCGGACAGCAGGGCCAAGGGCAGCGAGCGGCAGCCAGGGCCCCGACATCACCCGGGAGGCCACGGTCGGCGCTCTGATCGCGGATCTGCTCCGCTGGGCCCGGGCCCATGGCTATGACGCGGACGACGTGCTGAGCAGCGCCGAGGCACGCATCTACGGCGAGTAGACCCACCGAGGGTCCTCGCCGTCACCTGCACATGCCCCCGCATCTCGATCTTCCTGGGAATGCGGGGGCTTGCCGTTCTCGGGGACGGGCCATGCCCTCAGACCTGGAGCAGGTTCGAGAAGAATCCGAGCTCCGGGTCGTCCGGAGTGCCGACGAGGAGCGCTCGGTCGAGCAGGATGTTGTTGTGCTCGCAGCTGGTCTCGGGGAGCATCACGCAGGCGTGGCACGCGGCCAGGTTGGTACCGCCGGTGCCGGACCTGCGCGACTCGACGCACAACGGATCCGACGAGCACCATTCGGCGCGGCGCACAGCAGAGTGGAGAGTGTCCGCGAGGCGTTCGGGCTCGCCCTGTGACACAAGTCCGCCAAGGCTGCCTGCCGAGTCGCTCGTGGCCGTGTAGATCAGCACGCCGGCCATCTGCTCGTCGGCGTAGAGCCGCTCGCGCAGGGCCGCCGCCGGATAGCCGGCGTCCAGACTCCACTCGTTGATGAGCACATGCGCCAGGGTGTGCAGGAGAACCATGCGAGGGGTGGCGGGGGAGACCGGGACGTGCGCCGGGTCCGTGGCGCGTTGTTCCAGGAGCTTCTGGTGTGCGAAGCGAATCCTCTCCACGCGGGCGCCCGTGGCCAGAGCCGTCTCCCAGTCGTGCAACCGCTCCCCGTCGAGGCGCAGGAAGACGCCCTCGCCGCGTACCTCCATCGCCGGCAACCAGTTCAGATTCGAGGCGGCGAGCGCGGCCTCGTGCGCCTCCGTCGCCGAATCGGGTTCGGCGAGCCGCGTGAACGCCTTCAGGGCGCGTACCTCACGCAGCTTCTTCACCAGCATGGGGCCGGTCACACCCAATGGGCCCAGGACCTTCGGATCACCGAACGGAGGCTCGCAGACGAACTGTTCCCCGTGAGAGTGCTCGCGATCGCTGTTGCCCGCCCGCAGGCGCTCGTACTCCTTGTTGCGCAGGGCCTGGTATCGATGTTCGAAAGTGGGGTTCTCCTCGCCCTGCGGATCCTCTTCTCGTTCGGCCGCGAGCAGTTCCATCACCTGATCCACGGACACCGGCGGCCCGTCGGGAAAGGCGCCATGGAGGAAGCCCTCGATCGCGGCCCTGCCCTCCAGCTGGCGCAGCGTCGACCATCGGTCCGCGAGCGGGTCGGCGCGGCCGTCGCTCCACGGTGGGATGGAGAGGGCCGACTTGAGGACCGGCTGCCATGCGGACGACGAACCGCGCTGGATCGTGCGAGCCGTCTCGGCGCACGACTGCGCGGGGACCGACGTGCCGAGCCAGGGGCGGGTGCCTCGGCAGCGGAGGCCGAGGTCCTTCAGCGCGTTCTTGCGGAAGGATCCCTCCATCGAGACCTCGGGCACGGTGCCGCAGGTGCAGGACACGAGGATCGACCGCAGTGACGAACTCCGCCCGGATGAGCGCAGCTTGAGTGTCCCGCCGCAGGTGCCCGCGGTCGCGCCGGAGCCGCCTCCACGCTCGGAGGAGCGGTGGACCCAGTGCCAGTACGGGAACTCGTCGATGTGTCCGGCCTCGCAGGCGATGACGAATCGGGAGGGGACCAGGTCGGCCTCACAGGTACCGCACGTGCTGCTTCCTGGCGGGGAGTTGAAGGACCGGTGCCGCTGGAGGTCCTTGCACTCGGGGCACGAGTGCATGAGGGGGAAGCGTCGTACGCGCAGTCCGTCCCTGCTGCTCTCGGCGGACGAAGGGGGCAGTCGGAAGTGGCTGACGCCCAGCAGCCGGGACAGACGCTGTTCGTGGATGCGTGGGGACTCGTCGCGGTCCCAGCGTGTCTCTGCCCCGTCCAGGCCGGAGACGATGAACGACTCCTGGTCGACGGCGATCATCGCCCCGACCCCGTACGTGGTGATCGCCTGTGCGCGGCGGACCGCACCCCGGCGGAGCAGGTTGAGGGCGGGAACGGTGCTGTTCGCGCCGGTCCGGCGACGGCGGGCGGGGGGCGGGGTCATCGGGAAGCCTCCATGAAAAGGGCGGACTCGGCGTCGACGTCGCGCAGGCTCCACAAGGTGGGCCACGCCTCGCGATCCTCGGTCTCGTCGTCGTACGACTTGAGGAGAGAGGGAGCGCGGTTCCCCGGCAAGGGCTCGAAGAACAGACCGCCGTGGATGTCGGCCTCGTCGCACCACCAGTCCACGAACGCGTCGAACTCCTGAGCGGTGGCGGCAGCCTCCTCTGCGGCCACGTCGGTGACACGGTCGAGAAGCAGCGTCCTGATCTCGCCTCGGAGCCGGTCCTCGTAGTCGGCCACACGGCCGGCGGCGTCGTTGGCCCGAGCGGCGGGGATCAGAGCACGGGTCAGAGCCACGACCACCGCATGGAGTCCGCGGTCGCGGGCCCGTGCCGAGAACGGGGTGACCGAGGTGGACTCGACCTCGCGGTAGAGCGCGGAGTGGAAGTGCTGGAAGCTCTCGTAGTGCGAACGGTCCCGAGATCGTGACGAGTTCAACATCACGGCGACCAGGCCGGGGTGGGCGCGGCCGACACGGCTGGTCGCCTGGATGTACTCGGCGGTCGTCTGCGGCTGGCCCATGACGGCCATCAGTCCGAGACGATCCACGTCGACACCCACAGCGATCATGTTGGTCGCGAGGAGGACGTCCACCGTGTCCTCGTCCGGGTACTTCTTCTCGATGCGCTTCAAGCGGGTGGGGATCTCACTCGCGTCCACCCGGCTGGTCAACTCCGAGTAGTTCGCAACGGACCGCACGTCGACGCCCTCACGTGCGGCAAGGAGCTCCAGGTGGGCCACGACGTCGTCGTGGACCTGAAGTTCCGCGGCCGACAGCAATCGAAGGCTGTTGAAGTAGCCGACGAGGCTGACGTAGGCATCACGCACCTCGTCCGCGGTGCGCGCGTGCTTCGCCCGGTGCAGGAGGGTGGCGTACGTGCGGATGAGCAGGGTCGACTGGCTGGTGCCCGGGGCGAACAGACCCACGTACCTTCGGGTCGCCTTGTCCTCGCGCGGCGTCTCGACCGCGAACCAGGAGTCGCGGGCGTCCAGGCCGGCCGGCGGGAACTGTCGCACCTCCCGGTCGAAGAGATTCTGCCCCTGGTCCGCAGCGCGCCGGATCGTGGCAGTGGAAGCGATCACCTTGGGGCGGCCCGCCCACGGCCGGCCGGGAACGGCCGGGAGCGAGGAGAGTGCGTCCACCGCCGTCTCGTACAGGCCGGTGAGCGTGCCGAGCGGACCGGAGATGAGGTGAAGTTCGTCCTGGACGATGAGCTCCGGAGGCGGTGTCGCGTCGTCCCGATCACGGTTGAAGAGGGCGGCGGTGGCCGGTCGCCAGGGCATGGACGCGAACTTGTCCACGGTGGCGATCACCAGCGTCGGGCGGGCCGCGTAGACGGCCTCGTCGACCATGTGCACCGGCAGACCGTCCGCGAAGGCACAGCCGGTGTTCGAGCAGCGTACGAACATGCGGCGGGCCTCCTGGTCCGCCTCGTAGTCACGTGCGTCGAGACGGGTGCCGCACCACGGGCAGGCATGCAGTTGGACAGGGTTCTCCTTGGCGAGGCGCTTGTCGAGATCGGCTCGCAGCTCCCGGAGCTTTTCGCCGGCGCTCTCGAGGGTGTTCGGCGTCGCCGACTTCCCCACCCACATCCCCAGGGAGAACTCTTCCTCCCCGAGCGTCGCCGGATCGGTGCGTCGCACCTGCTCCATGGCGCAGAGCAGGATCGCGGCACGCTCGAACTGCTGGAGCGTGAGCAGTCGCAGCGTGTAGCGCATCAGGACAGAGACGCCGCCGCCGTCGGCACCGAGGCGGATACGGCGGAGGAAGGAGGTGAGCGCGATCAGCCCGAGGTAGGCCTCGGTCTTTCCACCTCCTGTGGGGAACCACAGGAGGTCGGAGAACGCTCGGTCCGGGTGCGCGGGATCGTTCACCCCGGCCAGACACAGCAGCACGAAGGCGATCTGGAAGGGCCGCCAATGTCCCGCCTCCGGCCGCGGAACGCCCTGACGTCCGCTCTTCACCCAGGCGCTGCGCGCCCGCTGCTCCGCCATGGCGCGGTTGGCGAGCCGGAACGCCTGCATCAGGTCCGCTTCGGCAGCCAGCAGATCGATGCCCTCGCGGATCCTGGCCAGGGCTTCGCGACAGTCGCGGATTCGTTCCTGCGCGGGTTCGTGATGTTCCTCGTCCTTGAACGTGGCCGCTTCGAACTCCTTGGCCTCGATCCAGTGCTCGTACCCGTCCGCGAGCGCGCGCAGCGCGTCCAGGACCTCGGAGTCGGGGCGCTCGGCCAGGCCGACCATGGACAGGGACGAGGTGTCGATCTCTGGGTTGGAGTCGGTGAGGAGCACCTCGACCGAGGGCACGAACGAACTGCGCACCTCGGCGACAGCGGCCTCCCGGGGGTCGTTGACCCCGATCGGCGACGGGGTCCAGTCCCATTCCGCGGCGCATCCGTGGCCGACCGCGAAGGTCGGGGCGTGCCGATGGAGCAATCGGCTCGTCGCGACCTCGGGGTCGTGGGACGCCGTGTGCGCCCGGCGCTCGACGATGGAACTCGACCCGTCTGCCGACCGCACGACGAGCCCGCACTGGAAGAGTGCGAAGGCGTCCTGGAGTTCCCGCTCGCCGACCTTGTTCTCGTTGACCAGCGTGACCGTGATCGTGACCGTGCCGGAGATCGGGCTGCGGCGCCGGACGATGAACCGGAGCAGGGCCCCGAAGCCCAGATCGACCTCGAGACGCGGGTTCGGAGTCGACACGTCGATCGGCAGGACCGGCGCGAACACGACTTCCTCATGACGCCAGTGTTCGCGCTGTTCGGAGGTGGTACGCGCCTCGGCACGGCGAGCCGAGACCGGCTGACCGTCGGCGTCGATCGGCACGTACCTCGCGGCCCGCGGCTCGACAACAATCGATCCACAGATGCTCGGATCGACCGCGAAGCTCATGCCCATCGAAGACGGTCGCCGGTCACCCGTCGTGTCGGGCTCCTGCGCCGGTGACTCCTCCCCGTCCCCACGTCCGCGGACAGGCGCCTCGTCGTCGCCCCGGTACTCGTCGGCGTCCTCGCGGAGGGCCTGTTCCGCGGCGGCGCTCGCCGGCATCGGGTACAGAACGCCTGACAAGTACCGGTCGATCGGCGCGTCCTGGGTCAGCACCTCGTTCCCGTCCTCATGTGCCGCGTCCGGTGCCGGGCCGAACAGCTCACGTCGCAGCCCCACGAGCAGCTCCTCGTCGCGGACCCGATAGTGCTCGGCGTGCGGTCCTGCCGTGTGTGTCATGCGAGCTGCTCCTTCTCCTCGTCGGACTCGCTCTTCCGATACCTGCCGATGCCGGTGATACGCGGAGCGATCCACACGCCCCGGTCGCCCAGCCCGGCATTCGCCCCGGCGGCGGTGCTGCCCGACACCGTCTCCAACGTGTCCACCCGCAGTGCACAGATCTCGTCGGGCCACCAGGGTTCCCACCCCCGATTCACCTTCTGCACCTGATACAGGTCGTGGGTGAACCTTTCGGAGGCCTCGCCGATCTCACGACCTTCGTGCAACAGGACGTACGGTGGGCTCTGCCACTCGCCGAGCGGAAGGTCGTGTCGTCTGCGCAGGACGACCTCGTCGCCGGGCCGGACCCGCTCCAGGAGGTAGGACTGGGTCGCGACGGCACCGTGCTCGCCCGCGGCCGGGGCGTCCGGGGAGACGTCATGGGCACCCGCCACGATCCCGGCCCGGTCCCATGCTTTGAATCCACCGACGTACTGGCGTCCGCTCCTCCGGCGTTCCGCGCGCTTCACGATCGGAACCCGGGGTCCGTCCATGAAGTGGAGGTCCTGCCGCGCGCGAGTCATGGCCACGTAGAGGGCCCACGCCTCGGCCCGCAGGTCCAGGTTCTCCTTGAACTGCTTGCGCAGTTCGGCAACGGTCGGAGGCGTCAGCACGATCACCCGGTCGAACTCGAGGCCCTTCGCTCGGTGCGCCGTGGACACCGTGAGCCTTGCCGCCTCGCGGTCGGCCGCCTCGTCCGGGAAGCGCCGGTCGGCGACCGCGCGACGCAGCCGGTCGAGGTCGACGATGTCCCGCCCGGGACCGCGGGCGACCCGCCGTAGCACGGTCCACAGGACCTCTGTGTCCGGCTCGTACGGCAGAGGGATCGAGGCGAGAAGGGAGCGGAACCTTTCTGCCGACAGCGAGGAGGCCTCCGTACTGCGCAACAGCTCGGCCACCCAGTACGGGATCGGCCGTTCCTCCAACGGCTGCCGCAACCTGTGATCGATTCCATGGGCGTGCAGAAGTCCGGAGACGACGAGAGCCTGGCGATTGTCGCGAGTCAGAACGGCCGTGGTGTCGCCGGAGGTACGGAGACTGTCCAGCGCGAGCCGGTCGGTGAGGCCCGCCATCCGGTTCGCGGGGTCGAGCAGCAACTCACGCAGCTCGTCGAAGAGCCGGGTGGCCTCCTCCTCGTCCGCGATCTCCTGGAGCCGGGGGCCGTGGGCGAGCGCGACCCGGGCCTCCGGCGTGGCGGCGCGGAAGTTCTCGCTCAGCCGCAGCTCCACGAGATCCAGGGCGAACGAGGCACGCAGCCAGGTGAAGAAGAACCCGGTCTCGTCGATCCGCTCGGAGGCATCCTCGATCTGGAACCCGTACACGAACTGAGCGGTGTCGCCGACCACGGTGAAGCCGCAGGTCTCCTGATGGACGTCGAGCAGCGTCTGGACGAGCTCCCGGCGGGCCCCGACCAGGTCCTGGACCTCGTCGATCATGACGTGGGCCGGCGGCACCGCGTCCCCGGCCGCCAGCACACCCTGCGCGACCGCGTCGGCCGCCGCCGCGATGCGCTCGTCGAAGCCGACTGAGCTCCATTCCCGGTCCGGGTACGCCTGTGTGACGATGCCGTACGCCCAGGCGTCGAAGGTCTGGGCCCGGACCCGACGAGCACGATCCCCGTGTCGGGCGAGCCGCTCGCGCAGCTCGCGCGCAGCCGCCCGCGAGAAGGTCAGCACGAGGATCTCCGAGGCCTCCAGGGCCTCGTCGGGGTCCTCGTGCCCGCACAGTTGGTCGAGGCGACGCACCAGCGTGTGTGTCTTGCCCGCACCTGCCATGGCGGTGACGACGACACGCGCGTCCCACGGCTGCTCGACCACGGCCCGCTGCTCGGCGGTGAGCGGGGGCGAGTCGAGGTAGGCGTCGGTCACTTACGGCTCCAGAGGTGTTCGAACTGGTTGAAGGCGAGCTGGGTGTCGAAGTTCGTGATGTTGTCACTGACGTTGAGGATCAGGCAGGTGTCCTTCCCGCCGTTCTTGGGACCGCGCAGTCCGCGCCCGATCATCTGCTGGTAGACGTTCGTGCTGTAGACGGGCCGCGCGACGACCACGACACGGGTGGCGGGGGCGTCGAAGCCCTGGGTGAGTACGCCGTAGTTGGTGAGCACGCGGACGCCTCCCGAACGAAAGGCGTCGATGCGCCGGCGCCTGTCCTGGGCGCTCGTGGTCGAGTCCACCGACGTCGACGGGACGAGGCGATCGTTCAGCTTCGCCGCCAGCAGTTTGGCGTGGTCGACGGAGGTGGCGAAGAGGAGCACCGGCCAGTCCTTCGGCAGTGCCGCGACCTCCTCCACGATGCGCAGACTGCGTTCGTGGTCGTCGGCCAGCCGCTGTTCGGCCGCACGGGACAGCATCGCCATCCGCTCGGCGTGCTCCTTCTCCTGGGCGTCGAGCATGATCTCTCCACCCAGGAGTGTGCGGTGCTCCACCTGCGCGAGCATGCCCCACTCCTGGAGCGCGCGATACGGGTCCTCGTCCGGGAAGACGCCCTCGTCGAGCCGGCGGCCGCCGAAACGGTTGATCAGGCGTTGCGTCTCGACCTCGTTGGTGTTGCGGAACGGAGTCGCGGTCAGACCCAGCAAGTGACGCTCCGTCACACTGTGTGTGAGCCCGAGCTGTTCGAGGATCTGGGTGTAGCGGGGCGAGATGGCGGTGTGCGCCTCGTCCACGATGACCAGAGCAGCCCCGCGGAGCCAGGCGTACTGGTCCGCGGAGAGTCGGCTGTGCAGCTTTGCGTCCGTGGCGACCACCAGGTGTGGATGGTCGACGACCTCACTGACCTCGTTGGTGCCCCACAGGCGGCTGATGCGCAGTGGCCGCTCCGCTCCTACCTTGCCCCACACGAACTTCCAGCTCTGTACTGCCTGTTCGCACAGTTCCTCGGTCTGCGCGATCCACAGGAGCGGCCCCGACAGGTCGCCGACCTGCTTGACCCAGCGGATGACCGCCTCCGAGGTGACTCGCGTCTTACCCGCACCGGTGGGAAGCGAGAGCATGCCCCGCTGAGGGGCGAACCGGTCGAGCATCGTGGTGATGTTGCGGACCAGGTCTTCCTGGTAGTCGTGCAGCCGAGGAAAGTCCTGAGGCCCGTCCACGGTCTCGTACACCGGCGGCGCGGGAGTTCGGGAGCCGGCGAACGGGGCGGGCAGTTCGAGCTCGGAGACGAACGCGATGGCGCCGGAGGAGCCGGTGTACGAAGTGGGGGCATCCGGGAACCTCGCCTGGATGTCACGCACATGGGCCTGCAGCACGCCGTCGCCGTGCGCGTTGAAGGCCATCTGGGCCACCCGATGGCCTGAAGGCTCGATCCCCGCGTTCTCTTTCAGCTCGGCGTCCATCAGCCCCTGGGGGAGGCCCACCCGCAGCGCCTCGGCTCCGACCAGCAACTCGATCTTGGCGATCACGTCTCCGGCATTGCGCACTGCCTCTCGAGCAGCCTTGAGCGCGCTGTCCTTGGCCATCCGCTCCTGGTGTTCAAGGACCAGACGGCAGCCGGACGAGCCCAGGCCCAGGCCGAGTTCTCGGTCGATCAGGCGCAGCATCGGCTCGGGCGCGAGCGGCAGGCGCACCTTGACCGTGTCGCCCTGGCGCACTGCGTCCAAGGGGGTGGCGTTCGTGCCGTTCGGAGTGCGGACGACTGCTTCCAGCTCGATGCAACACAGCACCTTCGCACTGCGCGCCGCGCCACTCAGGCGTTGTCGGAGAGCCGGGTACAGCTCCACGATCGGCGTCGGGACACCGTCGGGCACCTCACGGGTCTCCTTCGTGATGACGTCGGTGTGGCGCTTCATCCCCCAGCGCTCGACCATCAGCTCGGCATCCTCGACCGTGGTCACCAGGAGCGCGGGGATCAGCTCCGCGCGCAGGTCTCGGTACTCGGCCGTGCCCACGGCGACCGTGATCTCGTCGTCGGGACGTGTACCCCACTCTTCCCCGATGCGGCAGCGGGTCAGGGACTCTTCGGGGAAGTCCGCCTCGAAGCGGGTGAGCATCACATAGGTCCGGCCGACGAACGCGTCGTCCTCGCTCCGGGCGAGCTCGTCGTGCAGGGCCGCCCAGCGGTCGCCCGGTACTTCGTCGACGGTGAGGGGAAGGCCCAGCTTGCGTGCCTTCTCCGGGGAGATGTCGGCCACCGGGAGCACGTCGCGATACGCGGAGAGCTGCGGCCCCACGGCGTCGTCCAGACGCTTGAGGCCCTGGGACGTCGAGATGAATCCGTACTTCCTCAGCATCCAGTGGATCGGCGACCTGACGGTCCGCCGAGAGCTGGACTGAGCGCCTACCTGGAGGGTCCAACTGGACACCACCGAAGCGTCGGGCAGCGCCTTCAGGAAAGCCGCACGCGACTCCTCGGAGAGGGCCCGAAACAGGTGCAGCGGACCTCCGACGGCGGAGCCGTCCAGCTTCACGCGCGACATCTGCGGCCTTGCGACGTTCGACGGCAGTGTCTTCAGGTAGGCGTTGTAGACCTCTTCCCGGTACTCCTCGAACCAGTGCTCCTGTTCCGGTCGAAGCCCGATGACGGGACGCTCGTGCAGTCCGATCTCACGGAAGAAGTCGAAGTCGTCGGCGTGGAACTCGGTGTCCACGGCAATGCTCGGCTCGCGGTCGGCTGCGACCACGGCGCCCGGCAGCATGCAGTCCCGGACGGGCCGGAAGGTGCCCAGTGCCGTGCGTACACGCAGCTTGTTGCGATAGTCCGGCTCCCGGCTCAGGACCAGGTGGCCCACACGCCGTGCGCCGGCCTGCCGGAAAAGCTCCCAGAATCGCTGCCACTCGTTGTCCCCGTAACCGTCGAAGCCCTGGTCGAGGACGCTGACGAAGCGGCCCTCGACGTCTGCCTCTCGGATGCCGAGCTCGTTGAGTGCGTGCGCGAGGGACGGGTTCCGCGCGATCTCGTCGACCACGTACACCAGTGACTCGCGCAGGCCGCCCTCGTCGGCGCGACGGAAGACCTTGCCCGGGACCGGGGCGACGAGACCGTGCTCCTCGGTGAGCACGATCTGCGCGCGACGCGCCTCCTCGGCGTAGGGAGAGCGGATCTCGATCATCTCGGCCAGGATGCGGATCGCCGCAGCCGAGGCCTCGGCGGTGCCGCATGCGACCAGCGCCTCCAGCCACTCCCGGACCTCCGCCCGCTCCTGGCCGGCGGCGTCCAGGATGTGCTCGACCTTGCCGGACCGGAGAGTGTTCGCCTCGACGGCGGGGTGCAGCCAGTTCGAGGGCCGGCCGGGGCACTCGTGCCAGATGCGGAGCCAGCCGTCCAGTCGTTTGAGGTCCTTGTCGAGCCGAGGGTGGACACGCAACTCGTGCGGTACCCGCAGGACCCCGTCCTGGTCGGGCAACGACGGCCGCTGGGCGGTTCGGGCCCAGATCTCCCGGGTCAGGAACTCGTCCGCCCAGCTGATGGCTTCCTTCACGCGGCCAGGCAGCAGAGCCAGGTAGGCGGCAGGGTCCTCGGCCGGGGCGAGGGCCGACAGCGAGTCGACGACGAGCGCCGCAGACACCTTGATCATCTCTTCGTTGAAGGGGGAAGAGTCGAGCAGGTTCTGGCGGTCCTCGTTGGTCTTCCAGGCGCCGTTCAGGATGCCGCTCAGCGACATCTCGTACTTCGTCGGGAAGAACGACCAGAAGCGTCCGCGACCGCGGGCCTTCGCGCTGCCGAACACGCCGCGCTCCACGTCGAGTTCGAGCGAGGGCACGGCCCACGAGACGTCGAGGGAGACACGGTCGTGCAGCTCACCGGCGTCCTTGCGGGCCTCCGCCCCCGGTTCGTGTCCGATCGTGAAGACGCGCCAGTGGTCGGTGAGTTCGGCCTTGCCGGGGCGGGTCTCCTTCACCGTGTGCAGATCGCCCAGGCGCGTGGTCGTCAGTACGCGGCGGGCCGAAGGACGGACACGTCGGTCTTCGAGGACGACCTCTGCCACGTGAGGGGAGAAGAGCTGGAAACCGAGAGGGAACTCCTCCCGGTCCTGGCCGTCGACCCGCGCTCTGCCACCGTGCATGTCCAGTCCGAGCCGCTTGTCCGCGCCGGGGAGCAGCGGCAGTCGTACGACGGTCGTGGCCCAGTTGAGCAGCTCGTCCAGAACGGGGTCTGTGGCGCGCTCGGTCCGCTCGTCGAGAGGACGGGCCATGCGCAGTACAGGAGCCTCGAAGTTGTCGCCGTACCGTTCGCGCACACCCGGGACGGAACGGATCTGCTCCTGGGACCAGGCCCGATCGAAACCGAAGCTGCCGGTGCGGCTGAAGAATTCCGGAGTGTCCGTGACGACGAGGACTGATTTCACGCCGACGCCGAATCGCCCGATCTGGCCTCCGCGTTTACGTGACATGCTCATGCGCAGAATGGTCTCGGCGCCCTCGGGGGTCACCGGAGTTCCTTCGTTCGCGCAATAGAGGTGTGCGGCGGTGAGGACCACGTGTGTTCGCCCGCCCGGCTCCGCCGCGATCTCGTCGGCGGCGTTCTGCACGAGTTCGAAGAGCTGGCGGTCTCCGTATCCGCCCTGGGTGATGCGGCGTTCGCCGTTGGAGTGCTCCGCGACGAGTCCGGGGTCGATCGCGTACGTCCTCAGCACACGCGAAGACTGGTCGATCACGGTATTCAGGACGGACGACGGTTCAGTGGTCACGGAACTCCGATCCTCGGGCATGAGCGGGGCGGCTGATGTTCACGGACGCGTGCGAGGTGTACGTGGTTGCGGGGGAGCTCGTGGGGCGCTTGTCGTTCTGAATCCAACGTTCGGATTCGAACATGGAGAAGGGCACACGAAAGTGCGGTGGGAGCAAGGAGAGGAGGGTGCGTGTCGAGTGGCTGGAAGTGCCTACGCAGGGCAGGGCACACCTGTGGCAGGTCTCGGAAGAATGTCTTTTCCGATGCAGGTGGGGCTGCTGACAAGGACATTAGCCCCGCTGTCGATCGATCCGCAAGACCGTTTCTGCATTCCTTTCGGGGGAGATTCGGAATTGCATACTCCGCTTTTCTCGGACCGACTTCCGTGGGCGTTTCGTGTACGAACCAAGGGGGCTTATAGGATTTTTGCTGACGAATCTGGGCAACTGGGTCATCGAATGATTCCGCTCGGAGTGACGTCCGGTCTGTCAAAGGGCGTTTGACAGGCCCGGGTGCGTCAATCTCGGCCCCGATCCCGACGGGTAGGGTGTCTGTCGACCGACACAACCACCACAGACCGGAGCGCAGGTGAGCGTGGAAGCAGGCGAGGACTTCGGCCCCTGGCTCTCGCGACAGTTGGCGCTGGCTCGGAAGACACAGACACAGCTCGCGGACGACGTGAACGTCACCCGCGCCGCGGTGTCCGCTTGGATCACCGGACGGGCGACGCCGAGGCCGGAGACCATCGAGCGGATCGCGCGGGCGCTCAACACCGACCTGGCCACTGTGCACACCCGGACCACCGACACCTTGTCCGGCCTGCCCGTCGACTGGCTCCACCGGCCCGGACACCCCGACCGAGGGCGGGAGTTGGGCAACGCCGCTGCCTTCGCCTTCGACGCCGACGTCGGCGTACTGGCCCGCGAGACCTGCCAGAACAGCCTCGATGAGCGGATCGAAGACAACGGCCGGCCCGTTCGGGTCCGCTACACGCTCCATGAACTGACCGGCGAGACGCTGGCCCGCTTCCGCGAGGCCATCAAGTGGGACAGCCTCGCCCCGCACTACGAAGTCGCCGCAGGACAGGACCAGAAGGTCGGACGCGTCATCGCGGCCGGCCTGCGGGACATGCGCGACAACGATCGACTCGTCCTGCTGCGTGTCGACGACTACAACGCCGCGGGACTCACGGGCGACGACTACGACAACGGCCGCTTCGCCGCTGTGGTGCGCCGGCAGCTCGACAGCCACAAGTCCGGTAGCGCGGCCGGAGGATCGTACGGGCTCGGCAAGGCGACGCTCTGGGCGACAAGCCGACTCGGCCTTGTCCTCATCAACTCCACCCTGTCCGAGCCGCACGAGGGGCGCACCGAGCGGCGGCTCGTGGGCCGTCTGGACCTGCCATGGCGCGAGGTCGACGGAAACACCTGGGCGGGGCCCGCCTGGTTCGGCCGCCCGGATCCGGAGTCCTCCTCGGAGGTTCCCGTAGCCAGGTCCTGGTGGGCCGACGAGACAGAGGTGGAACGCCTCCATCTCACGCGTGAGAGCGACGAGCCGGGCACCTCGTTCCTGATCGTCGGCGCTCATGACGTGGCGAGTCTCGCCGACCCCGCTACGTCGGAGGAAGGGGAGGGGGAGAGCGAGGACGGCGACAGCATCCATCGCATGCATCACCGACTCGTCGAGGCGCTGGGGAAGAACTTCTGGGCAGCCATGACGTCGGGCGAGGGGCACCCCGCCCTGCTCGACGCCTCGGTGCGCACTCTGCGCAACGGCGAGGTGATCATCGAGGAACAGCGGGTCGATCCGGCGGTCGCCCAGCCTTCACGCACGCGCGCGCTCAAGGCGTTTCTCGACGGGGCCACGGTGGAGCGCCTGACCGAGGCCGGCCAGGTCGCCATGGTCAAGGTTCCGCTCAAGCTGCCCGGACGGGGCAAGCGCACGACGTTGGGCGAGCATGCGGCTGTTCTGCTCGTCACCGAAGCCGATCAGGTCAGCGGAAAGTTCAATCGGGTCGTCGCGATGCGCGGCAACAGGATGACCGTTCGCGACTCGGGGGTATCGGACCTGCCGCTCTCCACGAATCCGTTCCAGGCGGTGCTCCTCGCCGGCCGGGCGGCGGGCCCGGACGCCCCCTTCGCCGACGAGGCGGAGGCCTTCCTGCGAGCGGCCGAGCCGCCGGAACACAACAAGTGGGGACAGACCGAGGAGTTGGCCCTCACCTACTCGTCCGCTGCCCACCGACGGATCGCCACGATGATCAGAGACACCAACAAGGCGGTGAAGGAACTCGTAGCACGACCGAAGCGTCCCTCGCAGTCCCGCGCGGGAGTCAACCTGGCCAAGAAGCTCAGTGTGGGAGCGCCGTCCAGGAGGGCCCGTGCCACCTCGGGCAATCAGCCCAAGTTGGAGAGCCTGGACGCCCGCGTGATGGACGACGGCGCCTGGCAGGTCACGGGCGAGGTCAAGGTCCCGGCGGGCGGTGAGGCATGGCACATGGTTCCGGTCGCCAAGTTCGACGTCAGGTCCGGCACCCGCCCGGTCCTCGGTTGGGCCGAGCTGGTGGGGGTGCACAACTGCGACGTGGTCGAAGGCTCCCTGCGCTTCGCGCCAGGAGCGCGCACCGCGACCTTCCGCGGAGTGACCGACCCGGCGACGCACACCGTCCGGACGAGCCTGAGCGGGCTCGTCGTCGAACTGCGCTCGGGCGAAGGAGAGATGGGCTCGTGAAGGCGTGGCCGTACAGAAGACTGCCGGGCACGGTCGCGGTTCGCGTCGACGGGGTCTCGGTCCGTTCCCCGCAGGGGGAGACCGAGGAGCTCGACGCGTTGGCTCGCTCCGTCGTCGACCGCGTGGTGGTGGTCGGCCAGGTGGAGACCGAGAACTGGGACACAGCTCGGCTGAACGTCTCGGTGACGACTCCCGGTCGACTCACCGAGCCCGGAGCGCCGTGGAAGGACGTGGTCGTCGCCGCGGTGCTGACCGAGCGGGCCACCAACCTGCGGGTCACCACCGTCCTGAGTCCCGACGGGGACGGCGGCCGGGAGTGGCGCGGCACGCTGCCGGTGCTCCGCTCCGACATCTACGACCGCGCGACGCTCACGGCGCAGGTGGTCGCCACCGTCGGCGGAGTACCGGGCCGAGCCGTCGCGGAGTCCACGGAGGACTGGATCGTGGATGTGCGTACGGATACGCCCACCCGCGACCGTCCCTTCGACATCAAGGAAGTCGGCTTCCGCACCGGTCCGAGCATGCTGCGCCCGTTCGCCGACGTGCCGTGGAAGGTCAGCGCGACCGGTCGGCTCCCGATCGTGCACATCAACACTGACTTCGAGGGCATGACCGACCTGCTGGCGGCGGAAGGACAGACGGCTGCCGGCCTCGTCAACGAACTGCTCGTCGCGCAGATGGCCGCAGACGTGTGGACGGCCGTCTTCCACGCGGCGTTGGGCAACCTGGAGATCGAGGAGGACGGGGCGCCGGTGCTGCCGCACGACTGGAGGGGGGAGGTGCTGCGCGAGATGCTCCCCGACGTGCTGCCGCACCTGTCGGTGGAGGACGCGCTCCGCGAGGCGCACCGTCGACGCACCGGGACCACGGGCTGGACCGAGCTTCAGCCGAACATCCACTACGCAGCCTCCCGACGCGCGGATGTGCCGAAGGCCCTGTCCGCGACCGTGCGCGGACTCGACCGACTCAACCGCAAGGACGCCGAGGCATGACGGACCGGCCCCAGTACATTCCCGAGCACCTCGCCCGGCTCTCCGACGACGCCGCGACCTCGCACCTGACGGAGGGGCTCCTCAGTGGGAGGGAAGACGTACGGTGCATCGACCTGGACAAGAACACCGAGCCGCTGCCCCCTCAGGAGCGGTGGCGCGCGCAGCCGATCCGCGACCTCGTCGAGGATGCCATGCACGCGTTCCGTGAGGAGCCGTCCAGGCCCAAGGCCGACGCCTGGCTCGCACCACGCCTGCACGCCACCCTGCGCCTCACACGGGCCGAAGCTGCGGACCACGACATCTGGAACCACGTGGCGCTCGCGGTGGCACCGGACTACGTGGTCTGGCGTCACGTCTCCCGTCCTCGACACGGTCGCCCCTCCGTCAACGGCGACCGCTTTCGAGGCGTGTACCACAAGCAGGCCTTCGCCCGCCTCTGGTGGGCCGCGGAACTCTTCCGGGACGGCCCCGACTACGGGCCGGTCGTGACGGCGTGCGGCAATCAGGACGTCCTGAATTCAGTGCTGCGTACCGCGGAACTCGTCAGTCACCGGCCGACGGCCCTTGCGATCGTGGATCTGCTGCGGCGCGGGGTGGTGACGAGCACCCGCGAGGTGGTCGCCGTCTCCGCGGCCGTGAACGCCTCCGCCGCCACGCTTGCCTACGACGTCCTCGCCCCGGACGTCCCGCGTGAGGCCGAGGCCGTACGGGCCTGGATCGACGGAGCGGAATCGGCCGGCGCAGTGCCGCGCCGCACTCTGTCGTTCGACGGACCGCCCGAGGAGAAGGCCCCCGAGGCGTCGGTGCGATTCCTGTCGGACTATTTCGAGGGGCTCTTCGTGGACGCTCCGGTGCGGGGGAGGGGCAGCGAGGCTCCCTGATCGGAGCCGTTGCCGGCCCCGTCCTCCTCGTCGGCGGGCGTCGCGGGGTGTCGCGTCGGACAGCCGTCGGCGTGCCCACAGCCGCGCCGGCGCAGCATCTCGACGAGCGAGCGGTCCACCGGCGGCCAGGTCAGGTTGAGCTCGTCCGGCAGCTCCGGCGTCCGGCCGAATGCGGCGCCGAGCACATGCATGCCGAAGACGGGGGGTACGGCGTTGCCGACCTGCTGGGCCTGATCGTTCCCTGCCCAGGGGTAGTTGCCGGGGAACGACTGCAGTACCCCGGCCTCGTGGATGGTGAAGCGCGGGATCGTGTTACCGGAACTGTCCTCGAGTCGGTTACGAGACACCTTCCCTGTCACCGTGAAAGACGGTTGATCCCACTTTCGGATGCCACGGTTCGTGGAAACGCCGCCCGACCCGTAGTTGGAAACGACGTGAAAGTCGCCAGGGCGGTCGATGGTGTCGTGCGACAGGGCAAGTTCTGTGCGGGCGGCGGAGAGGGCATCGTGAATGGAACGCCACCGACTCTTTTCCGGGGCTTTCGATACGACATCGATGCCCGGAATTGTCTCGTCGTCCTTCTTCTTTTTTTTCTCGAGCTTCGCTCCGAAACGAAGATGTGTCGGCTTCGGCAGCTCGAGTTCGGACTGCCGATCCTGGTCGGCGGTCGCCAGGCGAGCGATCAGCACGGCACGCTTGCGGGTCTGCGCGACCCCGTACTCCTCGGTTCTCAGGACGTCGACGACGACCTCGTACCTGACCTCCGAAAGCGGCGAACTCGCCGGCAGGAACTTCGTCAGCCTGCCGCTGGTCAGCACCTTCTCGTACGCGAGCCAGAGTGGGAAAACCGTGGGCACCTGCTCCAGGACGATCCGCTCGTACGGACCGCGGCCCGAAGTGATGGCCTTGATGAGGTATCGCAGGGGCTCGAGGACGAGACCGGTCCTCGGGTCGAGTTCGGACAACTCCTTGTCGATACGCTCGTCGTCCGGAGTGTCGATGAGTTCGTCGATGAGAGCGGTGACCGTGTCGAGCGCTTTGCGTCCGGCACCCTTTCCAGCGATGGAGAAAGACTGGCACGGCGGCCCGCCGGTGAGCATCCGCGCGTGCGGCACTTCGTTCCAGCGCTCACTGCGCATCACGGTGACGTCGGCGTGAATCGTCGGAAGCCCTGCCCGGTAGCGGGTCTCGCAGGCGTTCCCGTCCCATTCGATACCGATGCTGCGCAGATTCGAGAAATGGGCGGCGACGTCCAGTCCACCGGGGCCGGCGAACAGGTCGAGGACGTCGAACTCCTCGACGGTGGGAGCAGGCACCTGTGCCTCCGGGTTGTTCATGTGGCTGAAGTGTAGCCGGCGTGGGCGTGTGATCGTCCCGTCAAGGCGGCGGCCACCGATCGGGCCAGAGCCTCACCCACCGGAGGAGGGGACGCGTGTCCGATCTGGCGATAGCGCGCCGTCTTGCGTCCCTGGAACACCCAGTCTGTGGGGAAGCCCTGGAGAACCGCCGCCTGCTCGACCGTGATCTTCGCCATGTGGTCCTTGCCCAGGCCCGGATCCCATACGAAATCGGGCCCAGGAACCTCGTCGCCGAGCGAACCGGCGTTGACTCCCATGCGGGCCCACGCAGCCTTCGAGCCACGTGGCCCCAGATCGGCACCCCCCCGCTTGTCGGAGCCCCCGACCAAGGTCGGCGCGACCTTGTCCGCCTGGGCCGCCCACCGATCCGCGTCCCCCCACCCGCGTGCCCCCATGGAATGCACGAGCGCGCGTCCGACGGACACGTACTCGTCGACCGTGGGAACGGGCCGCTCGAACCAGGGTGCCCAAGGCTCCTTGATCGCGACCAGCACGCCCTGCTTCCGGTCCTGGGGAACGCCGAAGTCCGCGGCGTTCAGCACGAACCACTCCAGCCTGTAACCGAGGTGTGCCAGCTCGGCACGGGCGAACGAGCGCAGTTCCGCGAATCGGTCGGACTCGACGAACCCTGGGACGTTCTCGACGACCAGAGCTCGAGGCTGGACGGAGTGGGTGAGGTAGATCGTGGCCCGGATCAGCCGGATCTCGGTGTCCGAACCGGCCCGTGTGACTGTCGAGCTGGACTTGACCCGGGGCAGACCGGCCAGCAGCAGGTCGACATCCTGAGCCGACTTGTGTTCCTCGGGCTCGAAGTCGAGAAGGTCGGCCTGGAGGACGTTCCACCCCGGTCGGTTCGCGCGTAGCGTCGCGCAGGCGCGCGCCTCTTTCTCCAGCAGCAGTCGTGGCGTGAATCCGGCCCGCTCAGCTCCGAGGGAGAGCCCACCACCTCCGGCACAGACATCGACGAAGGTCAGTACCTCAGACATCTCCCCGCCCCGACGCCTTGTGCAAGGACGTGGCGATGCGTACCGCCACGTCCTTGGGATCCTCGTGCTCCCAGAAGCGCAACACCGTCCACCCTTCGGCGTGCAGATGCTCGGTGGTCTCCCGGTCCCGAGCCATGTTCCTGTCCAGCTTCTCGCGCCACCATGCGGCGTTGGCCTTGGGCTGCGTCGCGTGCATGGGGCAGCCGTGCCAGAAGCAGCCGTCGATCAGCACGGCGATCTTGACGCGGGTGAACGCGATGTCGATGCGCCGCCGGGGCATTCCTGGCACCGGATACTCGACGCGATACCGCATCCCCGCCGCATGCAGCAGTCGCCGTACCGCGAGCTCGGCGCCCGTGTTCTTGCTGGCCTGCCTGCTCATGCGGGTGGACACGCCGGGAGAGGAGGGCTTCATCTCGGTCACGAGGGTCGAGCCTCACACATGGGACGGTGCACGGTCGATGATCGCCGCGTCACTCCGACCCGAGTCGAGGGCACGGAAGCGTACCAGTGAGCTGCCGGCGACGGCCGCCGACGCCGGGGCGACGAAGGCAAATGCCATGACGAGGTCACGCGGGTCGATCGAGCCGTCGGGGTCGATGCGAGGCTCGGACTCCACCACCGGGTACAGCACCAACGCGCCACGGCGCGGCCGACGGTTGTCCTCGATCGTCGCGTTGCCGTTCAGGCCCGATGCGCCCGCGAGTCGCTTCGCCGCGGCCACATGGCGCGGCTCGCGGACGGCGCCGAACAGATTCCCGCGACGCCGATTCCTTCGGGCGAGCGAGAAGGGTCCGTGCCCCAGGATCCGGGCCTCTCGGCGCCGGGCCGATGTCTGCATGGGCGCGATCACGAACCAGTCGTCGATCGCGTGGTCCCCCTGCGCGGCGCTCAGGAGGAACTCCAGATGGGGGGAGAATCTCTCCGGAGCCGACCACCGCAGTTCGCACAGGACCGTCAGCAACTGCGCGTGCGTGATCGTGCCCACCTGCGCGTGGTAGTGCGGGCCGCTGTCCATGGCCAGCGACACCGGGGTCCCGTCGAGCGATCCGAGCACCGGTTCCCAGCACCGCGCGTTGTGACGCAAGGATTCGGGCTCCTCCGGGTACGCCGTGGGCTCCACCCATACCCCCGGCGAACGCACCTCCACCAGCTCCGCGTTGAACATCTTGTTCGCCGCCGCGGGCCGCACCCAGGACAGATGCTGGGAGACGAGCGGCGGTACCTGCGACGGGGTCAACTGGGGCTTGCCGTCGACGAGTTCCGCGTAGCGGGAGAGCTGCTCGCGGAAGAGCTCCTCGTCACGGCAGATGCCTTCGAACGCCTCGTACAGGTCGGCGGTCCGCTCGCGGCCGTACGTCTCTTCGCGTCCGATGTACAGGCGGACCAGGTCCTGGTAGCCGGGCCGGAAGCCGAACCACCGGCCCATCTGCATGAGGGTGTCGGCCTGCCGCGTGGTGCGCCGGTAGTACGTGACCGTCAGGCCCTCGACCGTGAACCCGCGGGACAGTTTGGTGCCGCCCACGAGGATCTTCCAGACCGGGTCCGGGCCGTTGAAGTCGAGGTCCAGCTGGTCGAAGTAGCGGTCGGAGTCGCCGTTGACGACGAGCACGGGGCGGCCGCCGGAGGCGATGCGCTGCTTGGCCCCGCTCACGTACTGCTGCAGCTCCTCGTAGGTGCCCGGCGTCGGCAGACCCGGGGCCTGCGCAGCGGAGACCGGACCGAAGTCTCGTTCGTACAGGCTCCGCAGACGGGCCTGCCCGGCTGTGGACGCGTGGCCCGACTCGTGCCACATGGTGTTGATGCGCAGCGCGAGCTCCGCGTGATCGTCGGTCCTCACGGATTCGTGCACCAGCATCGTGTGATGGCGGAACGGACCGGCAGGCACTCCGTGGGCGGCGCGGTACAGCTTCAGGGCGCCAGTCAGGAGGAATGCGTCGAGTGCCTCCTGGAGACGGTCGTCCCCGCCCGAGTCCGCGTAGATGCCGCGTACGTGCGCCTTCTCCTTGGAGTTGGTGAGGTCGCGCTCGTCGAACGGGACCGGGTTGTCCAGGTCGTGGAAGTCCTGGACGCCCATGTAGCCGACGGGGCGGGGGAGTGAGATCAGGAAGTCGGAGGGGAAGATGTCCTCACCGTCGGACGGGTCGACGAAGACGTTCGCGAACGGCGTCGCCGTGTATCCGACGTACTGGGCGCGCGGGAGCAGGCCGAGGAGCTGGGAGATCTGGGCGTTGATCGCCGTGCGCTCCGTGCTGCCGGCCGCCCACTTCTTCGGGTTCGACGTGTTGACCGAAGCCTGGTCGGACTCGTCGTCGATGATCAGGGTCGGGATCTCGCCCAACAGCGCCTTGATCTGCTTGAGATCCTTGACCAGCTTGCTCAGGACGGCCTTGTTCTTCTTCACGACCATGACGCGGGCCGCAGCGTGATGCAGGTTGGAGGGGTGGGTCAGCGGAAGGGAGGGATCCCGCTTCTCGTACTCCAGAGCGCGGATGCCGGTCGTGAGCGACTTGTAGTCGTTGTCCCGTGTGGTGAGCCGTTCGATGTCGAAGGCGCCGTGGGCGGACGGCCTGCCGCCGTGCGAGACGAAGTTCGGCCAGTCGGGGTCCTCGTCGCCCACGTAGTCGACGCCTACGAGCGAGTCCACGTCGTCGGGGTCGGCGCCGCGCAGGATGTTCTCCTGGCCGATCAGCTCCATGTCGAGACGACGCTGGGTCTGTGCCCGCAGCAGGTTCAGTGTGCCGCCGAGGACGATCACCAGGCGGTAGCCCGCGTCGATGGCCTTCGCCGTCACGCCGGTGAAGTTGGCCGTCTTGCCGGACTGGACGTAGCCGACGACGAGCCCCTTCGCCTGGCGGGCGGCGGACTGTTCGGGGTCGGACAGCCGCTCGACCACGGCACGGCTCGCCTCGTCGAGCCCGGCGATCGCCTCGGGTGACCAGCCCTTGGCGCGCAGCTTCTCCTCGTAGGCCTGCCAGTAGAAGGAGCGGGCGGCGGCGCGCTCGGGGGTGTACCAGGGCGTGAACTCTCTGGTGATCACCGTCGGAGCCGGAACCTCGGAGACGGGCATCGCGGAGTCGAGGACCTTGCGCAGGTCCGTGCCCAGGCAGAGCCTGTCGTACAGCGCGTCGCGGCGGGCCCGGGTGCGGGGGCCGCTCCCCGGCGCCCAGGAGGCGTCCTGGGCGAAGTCCCAGCTGTTGAGGTGCCGAGCCCACAGCGCGGCGAGCTGCTCGTCACCGCCCAGCAGGCGCGCGCGGAAGGTGTCCTCACCGAGGTCCTCGTCCGGGTGGTCCTCGTCAGCGACGAAAGCGGCGAACTTTCCGAAGTGTCGGGGGGACTCGCCCATGCCGGCCAGGGTGTTCGTGTGGATCTTCAGGAGCGCGTCTTCGGTGGTCATCGCGGCTGCGGCTCTTTCTGCGGGTGGGTAGGCGTCAGTGCTGGGGGCCGGTGAACGGTCAGTCGTCGGAGCGGAGGCGGCGTTCTCGCTGGGCGCGGACCGATGCCAGCAGGATGGTGTTCCAGTAGTCGATCCGGTCCTGCCGGATGCGTTCCCAGCGGCCCAGTCCGAAGCAGTCCTCAAGGAGCAGGTAGAGCAGGGCCTTGGTGACGGGCGCATCGTTGGAACCGCCGCGGCGACCGTCATTGAAGTCGTCGCGGAAGGCCTTGTTGAGCAGGATGCGGTTGACCTCACGGTCCAGCTTGAAGAACACGTCCTCCGGCAGAGGCGCCCACTTGAACTCGATGGGGTCTTCGCCCGGCTTCTCGGGAAGCTCCTCCTTGATCACGCGCTTGATCGCCGGGTCGATGCCCTTGCCGGGTGGAGTCACCGGCTTGCGGACCACCTCGGAGCGCTTCGAGCCGTCGCGGTATGCGGTCTCGGCGTCGCCGAGGAAGCGCTGGAAGGTGCCGCCCTTGTCGTCCACGGCCTTGTCCACGGCCGACGTGAAGGCGGGGGTGACGGTGACCCGTTCCTTCTTCACGTCGAGGCTGAACACACCGTTCACCGCCGACGGCAGGTTCACGGCGATGCGGGCCAGCACCAGGTGGGACTCGGCGCTGCGCAGACCGTTCCAGCCGCCCGCCTGGACGAGGCGGTCGTTGCGGTAGAAGTAGAAGCCCTGCCGGTCGATGAGGGAGCCGATCTGGCGGAAGCCGGCCTGCTTGGACTTGGCCGGCCAGACATGGGTCGTGAGGCCGACGTCGCCGACGCCTTCGACGGGCGCCGTGTGGGTACGTGGATACCCCTTGCTCCCAGGGACCTTGTAGCCGAACGGGTCCAGCGGCTTGACCGCGATGTGGTCGACCTCCTCGCCGAATCCGGCGCCGGCGCCGGTCACGTCCCACACGGCGATGTCCAGCTGGAGGCCGCGTTGGAGGAAGCGGTGGAGATACAGGCCGAGGTGGTTCTCCAGGCGGGCGATCGCCTTCGACAGATATGCGTCACTGTGCCCGCGTGCCACGGTCTCGAAGGCCCGCACACCGTCCCAGCGCACCACCGTGCCGTGCCATTCGATGACCCCGTCATAGCGGTCGACCATGTCCTGCGCGTACCGCTGGTCCACGGTGTCGCAGCGGAACGAGTCCTCGATGCCCTCGGCGGTGAGCCGGCGGCCCGCGGCGCGGCTGCGCTTGGTGCGGCTGATCACGGTCAGTGCGGAGGCGTTGGACAGCGAGGCGGCTTTGAGGCCGGTGCCGTACATGCCGAGGGCGTCGTCCCCGTAGGCGCGCCGCCGGCCGACGATCATGGCGGCCTCGAGCCCGGCGTCGTCCATGCCGTGCCCGTTGTCGATGATCAGCAGGGTCAGGATCCGGTCCGCGTCCCGGAGGAAGTGGACGACGACCTTGTCCGCTCCGGCGTCGATCGAGTTGTCGATCAGGTCGGCGACCGCCACCTCGAAGCCGTAGCCCTGGTTCATGAGCGCCTTGCCGTAGCCGGCGTCCGGCGGCAGGTGGGTGGATCCGGAGGTGGGGACGTCGTACTGCCACGCCTCACCGGCGGCCCCGGTCTCGTACGCCATGTCATTCCTCGTGCACACAGGGTCGGGCCCTGTGTGGGGAGTGCGGCCCGACGGATCTCGTTTCAGCAGATGTGATGGTATTGCAAAGAGGGAGAATGGTGTACCAAACGGAGGTATGGGCGGGGATGTGCGACCTGCCCCCAGAAGCAGCTGAGCGGGGCGGCCTCGGCCGCCCCGCGGGTCCTGCTACTGCGCCTGCTTCCTCACGTACGAGAGCGCACTCATGCCGAGCCCGAAGGCTCCGGCCAGGGCGGCGGCGCCGCCGGCCACGGCAGGGCCGGGGGCCGTGCCGAGGACGGTCAGCAGGATGCCGGCCATCAGGCCCACCACCGTCGAGGCGGAGAGCAGGAGGCTCACCTCGAGTGCGCGGTGGTCGCACGAGTCTTGCGTCGGGTTTGCTGTCACCTGGATACCTCCATGAACCTCGCCGCTGTTGCGGACGCCGGACCCCGATCCCCCGATCCGGGTCCCGCGACGTCGCCTCACAGGCAGGCGTGCGATACACGAAAGCTCAAGTGGCAGTCACTGTACGGAAGTTGCAGCAGGAGTACTTTACCGCCGGCCTCGGGGCGGCACCAGGGTCGTTCGCGGGGGTGCCGGGCGGAGGCCGGAGCCGGGGCCCCTTTCGGTCAGCTGCCGCACGTGCCCTTGATCCAGCGGTGCGAGCGCAGCTTGTACGTTCCGGCGAGGTTCCCGCTCTTTCCCTGCTTCGTGCAGCCCTTGCGGGTGCTGTAGTCCTTCCCCGCGTAGTAGGCGACACCGCTCCAGTTGCTGCTGGTGCCCTTGTTCTTGATGGACTTGACGTTCTTGGTGGAGGACCAGGAGCACTTGATGTTGCCGCTCTGCCAGTCCGGGTCCGTCTGGCTCCACATGCACATGTCGCCGGAGTAGTCGGAGCCCGTGTAGAAGCAGACGTACTTGTCCGGGCAGGGCGGCGGAGACGCGGCACTCGCGGTGCCCGGTACGGCAAGCGTGGCGGCGGCCGCGGCGCCCACCGCGAGTGCGGCGAATGCGGAACGGGTCCTGCGCATGTGTCCCCCTGTGGTCGGTGTGAGAGCGAGCGTGACGGCGATGGAGCGACAGGTCGTCGGCCGGGGGCTGGGTGGGTCAGGCGCAGGTGTGGGAGGTGTACGACGCGAAGCGGTACTTGCCGTTGTCGTTCGTGGAGCCCTCCCAGAAGACGTAGACCCCGTTCTCGGCGCGCACCAGGTAGAAGCTGCGGGCGGCGCCCGAGTAGGTCAGGATCTTGCCGCCGAACGCGTACTCGTAGGCGTAGTCGTAGAAGCGCAGCTTGCTGTCCGCGTAGCCCCAGGTCTGGTTGCCGGCCTTGCCGTCGACGCCCAGGTGCCAGCGGGACTGGAGGTTCTTCGTCGCCGCGGTCGTGTTCGCGCCGAACCGGCCGTCGACGTCCGCGGCGGTGTACGCCTTGCCGTTCGACTTCTTCGCGCCTTCCGCCCACAGGATCTGCTGCCACAGGCACGTCGCGTTCGAGTTGGCGTGGCTCGACGCGGAGATGGTGCCCTCGTCGCCCCAGTCGTTCGTGAAGTCGCCGCCTCCCGACACGGATCCGCTGCTGATGCTCGCGGACGCCGGGGCGGCGGCGATCGCGAGTGCGCCGGCGACGGCTGCGGTCACGACGGCCGTGGTGACGCGGGTCTTCGTCGTACGGAAGGTCATGGGTCCCCCTGGGTGATGCGGTCAGATGCCGGTGCGCCCATGCTCGCCAAGCCGGTGCCGCGGCGTCGACGCTGTTGCGGCTCGGCGCAAAGGCCCTGGCCAGGGGTGGGAAGGGAACCCTTACTCGGTCGATGCGCGCAGCAGCGCCGCGCCCGCGGGGGTGAGCGTGTGGAGGACCGACGGGCCCGTGCGGACCGTGGTCAGCAGGCCCGCGTCGCGCAGCACCGTGGCGTGCCGGCTCGCCGAGGACGCCGAGACGCCTGCGGCGCGGGCGAGTTCGCCGGTCGTGGCGCCCGTGGCCGCGACGCGCAGGGCGACGGCCCGGGCGCGCCCGAGCAGGGCGACCAGGGACTCGTGCTCGGGCTGCGGCTCGGAGGGCCGGGAGGGCTCGTGGAGCAGGGAGTACCAGAGGACCGGGGGCAGCCGGGGGTCGGCGAAGGCCACCGGCTCGCCCCAGTTGAAGTAGGAGGGGACGAGGGTGAGGCCGCGGCCGTTCAGGTACAGGTCGCGGTCCTCGACCTGCTTGGGGTAGGCGACCTCGAGGACCGGGGAGCGCCAGCGCAGCATCGGGCCGAGACCGGCGAGCATGCCCTCGACGCCGCCGTCGAGCAGGCTGCGGCAGCGCCGGGCGCGCTCCGCCTCGATCCGGGCCTGGGCCCGTTCCTCGTACGGGGCGATGACGGCGGCGTGGTACGCGCGCAGCACCGCCACGAACTCCTGGCGCACGTCCCCTCGGACGAGGTGTCCGGTCCAGGGCGGGGTGGCCGTCGCCCGGCCGAGGAGCGACAGTTCTTTCTGGACGCGTCCTGGCGGCGCGGCCAGGATCGAGTCGAGGCCCGCGCGCAGGTCGCCGATCGCGTCGGGCGGGGTCAGGAAGTCCGGGAAGTACGCGGCTCTCGGGTACAGGGGGAGCAGGACGTCCCGCAGGGCGCGCTCCAGCCCGTTCTCCCGCAGCTGCGTGCGGGCCGTGCGGTACCAGCCGGCGTAGGCCCAGCGTCCCCGGCGCGACTGGAGCCGGTGCAGGCTGGACGCGATCTCCCAGAGCGGGTCGGGCGCGGTGGCGATCCTGGTTCTGGCCAGGTCGGCATGGGTGAAGTGAATGCGCAGCATGTCGTTGGCTCTCCCCCGTCGAGCTCGACCGGCGGGGCGAGCGTAGGAGTTGGAGGTCAAGGAATAGTAAACGAAAGGTCAACGGACTGGTGGGCCCCGTGAGACGCGACCACTGTGCGGCGCACCTCCGGCCGCGCCACGCCTCCTCGCGGCCCGCCCCGCCCGCGGCGTCGGCCGGTGTAGAACGGTGCAGGGACGATCGAGCCTGATCCGGGGGTGGACGCAGATGGCGGGGCAGGAACGGCGGCGGTCGCGTGGGGAGTTGATCCGGGAGCGGGCGCAGGGGGAGTTCGTCGGGCGGCGGGAGCAGTTGTCGTTGTTCAGCGAGAACCTGGCCAAGGACCCGCTGTCGGAGAGTGATCCCGCCGATTTCCTCTTCTCCGTGCACGGGCTCGGCGGGGTCGGGAAGTCGACGCTGCTGCGGCAGTGGCGGGAGGCGGCGCGGCGGGCCGGGGCGCTGACGGCCGTGGTCGACGAGAACGATGTGCACGGGGTGCCGCAGACGCTGACGGAGCTGGCGCGGCAGCTGGCCGGTGAGGGCGGCGCGCTGAAGGGGTTCGACAAGGCCGTCGAGCAGTTCGAGCAGCTGGAGCGCGAACAGGCCGCGGCCGGGCCCGACCCGGCGGGCGGGGACGGCGCCGCCTCCCTGTCGAGCCGGGTCGCGGCGCAGGCCACGCTCGGGGCGCTGTCGATGGTGCCGGCCGTCGGGGCGGTCACCGCGATGGCGAGCTCGGACGCCGCCGCACAGGCCCTCGACCGGCTGCGGGAGAGCGCCCGCAGCCGGGTGCGGCGCGGGCGGTCCGCGGACGCGGCGGGCCTGTTCCGGGCGTTCGTCACCGAGCTGGAGCGGCTGTGCGGGCAGTACCGCTGGGTGGTGCTGTTCTTCGACACGTGGGAGCAGACCGGCCGCCACCTCGACGCGTGGGTGCGCGAGCTCGTCCAGGACGGCTTCGGGCCGCTGCCGGTCAACGTGATGGTGGTGCTCGCCGGGCGCGACGAACTGTCCGAGCGGGACTGGGCCCCGCTGCGGCCCCTCGTGAACGACCTGCGGCTCGACGTGTTCACCGAGGCCGAGACGCGGGCGCTGCTCGCGGCGCGCGGGGTGTCCGAACCGGCCGCCGTGGACGCGGTGTTCCAGCTGTCCCTCGGCCTGCCCCTGCTCGTGGAGCTGCTCGCGCTGACCCCGCCCGCGGACGACGCCCCCACGGTGCTCGAACACCGCGGGGACGCCGTCGACGCCGTGGTGAAGCGCTTCGTGCAGTGGATCACCGACCCGGTGCAGCAGCGGACCGTGCTGGCGTGCGCGCTCGCACCGCAGCTGAACGAGGACGTGTTCGCCGCCGCCGCGCCGCAGGAAGGGCGGCACCTGTGGGAGTGGCTGAACGCGCAGCCCTTCGTCAGCGGCCACGGCGACTTCAAGCAGTACCACGCCA
>NZ_WWIA01000366.1 GCF_009870065.1 Streptomyces sp. SID5785
ACGGGCCGCGCCCCGCGCCAGGTCCGCAGCAGCCGGCGGGCGTCGGCGGCCGTAAGCAGCGCAACCCGGTGCTGATCAGCTGCCTGTCCGTCGGCGGCGTCTTCCTCGCCCTGCTCGTCGCTTTCATCGCCTGGCTCTGGCCGAGCGACACCCCTGATCCCGGCCCCGGGCCCGACCCCGGACCGACGTCGCAGAGCCCGACCCACAACGACAGGGACAACGGCGGAGAGCCGGAGAAGATCATCGATGCGCAACCGTTCGCCCTGCGCGCGCCGGCCGAACCCGAAGTCCGCCCGGTCGATCTCGACGAGCCCAGGATCTATGCCCATGACGAGACCGACGACGGCAACGAGGAGCTCGTGATGAGCGAGGTGGGCGGCCCGGACTCCGGCGGCCGCTGGGAGTTGCAGACGCCCATGGGCATCAGCAGCGGTGCGTCGTACGCCAAGTGCAAGCAGGCCCCGGGCAGCAATGCGCTCTCGGGGAGCATCGAGAGCACCGAGCTGAAGCGGCAACGGACCATCAAGGTGGGCACGGTGCTGTGCACCAGGACCAGCGAGGGCAATCTCGCGATGCTCGTGATCGAGCGGATCACCCCGTCCAGCGGCTCCGACCTCCCGGACATCCAGACGAAACTGACCCTGTGGGGCGGTGAGTGACGCTGGACCTCGACGACATCGCGGCGCACCTCACCGACTCCCCCGAACAGGCCGACGCCCTGATCGACCTCTCCAATGTCGTCCGCGACACCGCCATCGGTGGCCCGCACGCGCGCTCCCTCGACCGTCTCGGCCTCGTCCTCGACGCCCTCGCCCGGCGTACCGGCGATCGGAACGCGACGGCCTACGCCCTGGCCGACCGCAGCCTGCGTCACCAGGTCCACGAGTACCCCGACCGTACGGAACCCGCCCTGCTCGTGGCATGGATCGAGTCCGGCCTCGTCGAGGAGCTGCCCGACGCCGACGAGCGGCTCCTCGACCTCGCCGAGGGCCTCGGCCTGCCGGTGATCAGCCGGGACGGCTTCGCCGACTTCCGCCTCACCCACCCCTGGATCCAGGGCAACACCACACAGTTCCTCTCCCCTGTTCCGACTCCCGTACGGGCCGTGAAGCTCGCCGAGCGGGACATGGGCATCCGCAGCCCCGCGCAGATCTCCCGCAAGCTGGAGGAGTCCGACCTGAAGGCCCACGGCCTGCTGGCCGGCCGCAACCGCAGGCCGATGACCGAGGTCGTACGCCGTCACTGGCGCTGCCCGGAGCGCAGCTGCACCCTCTACGACAGTCACAGGGGCAGCGCCGTACGCCTGCCGCGCATGAAACGCGGTGTCCCCGTCTGCGAGGTGCACCGCACCCCGCTCCTCGACGACGGGCCGCGCACCGGGATCGCGCAGTTGAAGCTGCTCGTGGAGGGCGACTGTGTCCACCGCTTCACGCTCGATGTCGACTCGACCGTGATCCTGGGCCGCGACCCGGGGTCCGGAGGCATCTCTCTGTACGACCACATCGACCCCGAGCGGCTACGCCGTATCAGCCGCGCCCACCTGTCGGTCCAGGTCTCGGCACAGTCCCTCGCCCTGCGGAACCTCGGCGGCAACGGCACCCGGCTCCGTCGAAGCGGCGCGCGGCAGTCCGGCCCGCTCACGAACGAGGACCGTGTCGCCCTTCACGTGGGCGACACGGTCGAACTGGCGGCAGGCATTCACCTCGCCCGCAGCGCCCGCCGCTTCCCCGCCGAGATCGCCGCGGCATGGCAGTCCAGCACCAACCGGCGGCAGACTCCGCGGTCGGCCGCCGCGACCACGATGCTCGGCGAGAGGGCCACGGACGCCGACTCCGGTTGACAGGGAGCCGGTGGCGTCAACGGCGTCGCCGTCGCCTCAGTCCGGCCGCGCCTCCGTCTGCTGCCGGCCGCCCTCGTCGGACTGGTCGTCTCCGTATCGGGCCGGATCCGGCCAGAGTGCCAGATCGGCCCCGCCGTTCCATGACAGTTCCGGCGCCCTGCCGTAACCGAGCTCTGCCGGAAACAGGCTCAGCGCGAGCAGAAGGGCCTGCCATGAATCGACCCCCCAGATGGCGGTGACTCGCTCGACGCTGCCTGCTCGGCCGCTGATGCGGCAGGGGCAGTACCAGTCGCCTCCCTCTGCGGGCACCTGTACGGGCATCCCCACCTCGAGCACCACAGGATGCGTCGAGCCGTCCGCTGCCGTGGAGGTCAGCTCTCGCCGGGCAATGACCTGCCCCAGCTCAGGCACGTTCGAAGGACTCATGCCGCCAGCCCACCACACCCGTCCCCGCCGGGCTCGTCGCCGCGCAGTCAGAGCAGTCGTAGGTGCCGCCCCGTGCCATCACGGACACGCGAACGGGGCGGGCGGGTGTCCCTCCCAGATCTGGCGCGATGCCTGTTCGGGGTAGGGCAGGGTCTTCGACTCGGCGTCCAGGGCGCGCGTGAGGAGCTCGCCGGGCCGGTGGGCGGACCAGCCCGCGTCGCCGGTCGTGACGAAGCGGACCCATGCCCCCTGGAGTTCGCGGGAGAGCGCGACAGCCTCCGAAGAAGGCTCCGCGCCGACGAGCTGGGCGCCGACGGGGCTGTCCAGCGTGCCGAACGCCAGGGGGAGATCGAGGCTGTGGCAGGCGCCCAGGATGCCGTCGCGCACCGGCGCGGCCCAGCACAGTTCGAACAGGTACGACGTGCCGCCGGCTGCGGCGTTCGCCTCGGCGAGCTTCTGTGACGGCATGCGAAAGAGGGCGTCGGAGTACACCGCCTCCACCAGCTCCTCGGGCCCTGCCTGCGCAAACGCGGCGCGGTAGGCGCTCGCGCCGTCCGGTTGCGGGGCGTGCAGTTCCAGGGCTGCGCGTGCGTCCTCCTCGGTGTAGGTGCCGTGCCGTCCGCTCATGACGCTGAAATACCGGAACTCGTCCCGGGCATGACCGACCAGCAGGTCGATCCCGCGGGCACGCGCACCGGTCAGTGCGGACCAGGGCGTGTCCGGGAGGACCTCGCCGTCGACGACGGGGCACAGTGCGGTGCCGGTGTCCGTGATGCGTCCCCAGCGGTCCCGGTGTGCGTGCAGGCCTGCGTTGAAGGAGGTGAGTTCCGCGGCCAGGTGCCACGGGTCGATGTCGCGCAGCGCCTCGGCGGTGGGGGCCTGCGCGCCGAGGCGGTCCGCGAACGCGGCGGTGACCTGGCGCGCCAGCGCGGGTGTGCTGTGCAGCCCCGGCACCGAGTGGGCGATGGCCCGCCGGAACAGCCCGCGCGCGGACTCCATCGTCAGCAGGGCGGCGACCGAGCCCGCCCCTGCGGACGTCCCGCCCACGGTGACCCGGCTGGGGTCGCCTCCGAACGCGGCGATGTTGCGCTGGACCCACTCCAGCGCCGCGATCTGGTCGAGGAATCCGCGGTTGGGCGGGGCGTCGTCGAGGAACGCGAACCCTTCCGCGCCCACACGGCAGTTGACGGTCACGACGACGACTCCTGCCTCGGCGAGCGCTGCCGGGTCGTACATCGGGTCGCTCGACACCGCCGAGACGTAGCCGCCCACGGGGAGCCACACCAGTACCGGCAGTCCGGCCGCGCCGGGGTCCGGGGTGCCGATGTCGAGCGTCAGCCAGTCGGTGCCCTGCGGGGGCACGTCGATCGGCAGGGACAGCGGCACCACGGGTCCGAACTCGACCGCCGGTCGCGTGCCCTCCCACCGGTGCGGCGGCGCGGGTGCGGCGAAGCGGAGCGCTCCGACCGGCGGCCGGGCGTAGGGGATGCCGCGGAACACCGCGTGCCCCTTCCGTCGGCGCCCCTGCACCACGCCTTCGGTGGTCCGCACTGTCGGCTGTCCGGACATGTCGATTCATCTCCTCGCGTGAGCCGCCCACAGTTTTACGGGTCAGCTGTATTATGTCGACTGTACTGGAACGATCGACGGGCACGAGGGAGCAGTCGGCGATGCCGAAACAGGTGGATCACCGCGCACGCCGCGAGACGATCGCCCGCGCACTGTGGCGGGTGGTCGAGCAGCGCGGCGTCACACAACTGACGATGCGCGTGGTGGCCCAGGAGGCGGGCATGTCACTCGGCCAGCTGCAGCACTACTTCGCCTCCCGGACCACCATGCTCTCCTTCGCCATGGACTTCGCGTCCGAGCAGACCGCGGCGCGCGTGCAGAAGGGCCTCGTGGCGCTCGGCGACCGCCCGCACCCCCGCGACGTGCTGCGGCTGACCCTCGCGGAAATGCTCCCCCTTCACGCCGACGCCCGAGCCACCAGCCGGATGAGCGCCGCCTACGTCCTCGAGGCGCTGCACGACCAGACCGTGCACGACCAGGCCCGCCGCGGTCTCGCCCAAGGGCGGTCTCTCGTCGAGCAGTTGATCCGTCAGGCGATCACCGACGGGTACCTCACCGCCGACCACGACCCGGCGACCGAGACCGCCCTGCTGCTCGCCCTGACCGGCTTCGGCCCCCTGATCGAACTCGCCGTGATCGAGCCACAGGACGCGCTCACCGCGATCGACATACATCTGGACCGGCTGTTCAGCAGGACGTGACCCTTCCTCGGACTTCGACTTCGGCCTCGGCTTCGGCTTCGGTGCCCGGGGGCAAGCTCGGCCCTGGCACGGGTCACGTTCCCCGGCGCTGTGCCCGGGCAATGCCGGAGAGTGTGCCTCCGGGGCACACGACGTAGGCGCGGGTAGCTGGCCGGGCTCCGGTCCGCCGGCGCATCGATGCCATCGTGACGCCCTTGAGGTCGATCTTGAGTGCCGGTTGCCGTCGACCCGACGAAGACCTTCACGAAACCGCAGGTCGCAGGGGTTCGGCCGGGTGGTGGCCCGCTCCGCCGAATGCGCTACCCGGACGTCGCCGGTACAACGGAATCATGAGCAACGGATCCTGGACGATGCCCGTCGACAAGGGGCGGGTCAGCGCGAAGTACCGCCAGCCCGGTTCGTGGGCGGCCGGATTCCACACCGGCGTCGACTTCGCCGTGCCGACCGGCACCCCCGTCAAAGTGGTCGGCCCCGGCACGGTGGTCACCGCGGGGAAGCAAGGCGCCTACGGTAATGCGGTGATCGTCAAGATGGACGACGGCCGGTTCACGCTGTACGCACATCTCCAGTCGCTCGACGTGAAGACCGGGCAGTCCGTCGGCGGCGGACAGCGCCTCGGCCTCTCCGGTGCCACCGGCAACGTGACCGGTCCGCATCTGCACTTCGAGGCCCGCACACGCAACGAGTACAACGGCCACACCGATCCGATCGCTTATCTCGCCGGGCATGGTGTGGGCAAGGCGAGTAGCGCCAAGAAGACCACCGCGAAGAAGGCGACGGCCAAGAAGGCACCGTCCAAGAAGGCACCCGCACCGGCGACCTACACGGTGCGCGCCGGCGACACACTGTCCGGTATCGCGCTCTCCGAGCTGGGAAACGCGAGCCGCCACGCGGAGATCGCGAAGCTGAACGGGATCTCGAACCCGGACCAGATCCACGCCGGCCAGAAGCTCAAGCTGCCCGGCGCGTAGGAGCTGGCCGACACGTAGGAACTGCCGTCACCGCCACGACCAGCTGTGGCCTCGACCGCACGACTCGTAGGGGCCACAGCAACGTTGTCGGCGCGCGGTTGAGTCTCTCCCGGGGGGAGGGTCCAGTGTCGGGTTCATGAACAGCAAAGACCTCGACGGGCGCGTCGCCGTAGTGGCGGGCGCCAGTAAAGGGCTGGGCCTCGCGGCAGCCCGCCGGTTCCGAGACTCCGGGGCGTGCGTCGTCACCGTGGCCCGCACACCGCCCGACACCGACGATCCCCTCTTCGTGCGGGCCGACCTGAGCACACCCGAAGGGGTTCGGTCGGCATCGGACGCCGTCGGCAGGCTGGTGGGCGTGCCGGACGTTCTCGTTCATGTGGTGGGCGGCTCCACCACCCCCGCCGGCGGATACGCGGTCCTCGACGAGGATCTGTGGGCGCGGGAGCTGGCGCTCAATCTTTACCCCGCAGTACGTCTGGACCGCGCGCTGCTTCCCGCCATGGTCGAGCGCGGTTCAGGTGCTGTCGTGCACGTGACGTCGATCCAGCGCCGGATGCCGCTCCACGATTCGACGCTCGCGTACGCCGCGGCCAAGAGCGCTCTGACCACCTACAGCAAGGGGCTCGCCAACGAGGTCGCGCCGGCCGGTGTGCGGGTCAACTGCGTGGCGCCCGGCTTCATCCGCACGGACGGCGCCGAGCACCTGCTGGCACGCCGGATGCGTGAGGGCGGACTGTCCCGCGCGGCCGCCCTCGAGGAGCTGATGCAGGTACTCGGAGGCATTCCGTTGGGCCGACCGGCAGAACCGGAAGAGGTGGCCGAGGTGATCGCCTTCCTGGTCTCCGACCGGGCGAGCGCCGTCACGGCAGCCGAGTACGTCGTCGACGGCGGCACCGTCAGAACCGTCTGAGCCCCCAGGCCCTCCCGACACACACTCCCCCTGTAAACACACGCCCCCTGTACACACGCACACGCACACGCACACAGCAGAACCCAGGAGATGGCCATGCAGGACCTCCAGAACGCGCCGGAATTCGCGCAGGCGTACTTCGCCGCAGCGGCCGCCGCCTCGTCCGATCAGTACATCGCCCTGTTCAGCGACACCGTCGTCGTACGCGACGACGGCCACACCCACCGTGGGCTCGCGGCCGTGCGGCGCTGGCACGACGCGGCGCCGACCGTGCTCTACGCCCTTCGCGAGGTCACGGGCACGGCCACCGCGTGCCAGGCCGTCGCGGAGGTCTCCGGGGACTTCCCCGGCAGCCCGGTCGACCTGCGGTTCGCTTTCGAACGCGACAGGACGGGGAAGATCACTGTGCTGGACATCTCCGTCTGACTTCGTGCCGCCCGCGGGGAGCCGTCCGTACCGGCACGCACACCGACCGGCAGGAGCGCACCGTGACCGAGCGGCTGACCATCGGCGAGTTCTCCCGGATCACCCACCTGAGCATCCGGGCGCTGCGCCGCTACCACGAGCAGGAACTGCTGGTCCCGGCCGAGGTGGACCCCGCCACGGGCTACCGCTACTACGCGCTCGGGCAGGTCCGTCCCGCCCTGACCATCAGACGGTTCCGCGAACTCGACCTGCCGCTGGCGGACCTGCGGCGCTACCTCCAGGCCGAGGGCGCCGACGAGACGCCCTCCCGTGGCGCGGGGCAGGAGATCGTCGCCACGCATCTGCGGCGGCTCGAGGACCGGCTCGGTCGCACCCAGCGTGCGGTCCGGGCGCTCCGGGAGATCCTCGACCCGGACACCGAGCGGATGGTGGGCCTGGAGACCCTCCCGCCGCGGCACGTTCTCGCCGTGTCCCTCGACGTATCAGCCGACGCGGACCTCAGCTGGTACGGCAGGGCCATGAACGACCTGGACTCCGCGGTGACCGGGCGACCCGTGGCACCTCCGGGCGGGCGGTACGCGCACAGCCTCTTCACCGAGGGCCACGGGCACGCCACCGTCTACCTCCCGGCCGAGCCTCCGGCGCCGCCCGGGGCTCCGGACACCGTGCGCGAGCTCAGACTGCCCCGGCGCGCCGCCGCCGTCGCCACGCATCCGGGGCCGCACGATGATCTCGACCTCACCTACGCCGCTGTGGGGACCTACGCGGCGCAGAACGGTCTCCGGCCGGGCCCCCTCGTCGAGGAGATCTATCTTGTCGGGCCCCGCGACACGGACGAGCCGGAGCGGTGGCGCACCCTGGTCGCCTGGTTGCTGGCGCCCGGCTCTCCCTCCCCGCCCGGGCAGGGTCAGGTCGCCGAACGCGGTGCGGGCCGGTTTCCCGATCGCCCCGGGCATTACGTACGATCACCAGGTCAAAGCCGCGGCAGGAGCCAGGAAGCCGGTGTGAGTCCGGCACGGTCCCGCCACTGTGACCGCGCAGGTCCGACGGATCGCGCGCGGAAGTCAGGTCACTGACCTGCCGCGGGCCCGATCCGAGGAGCGCGGACTCCGCAGGAGGCTTTTCATGCACGACGGTCACAGCCGTCCCCTTTTCTCGTCCCCCGTGATGTCGTCTCTGATGTCGTCAGCCTGGCGCCGGCGCCGCTCGGCGCGTGTCGCCGCGGCCGCCACCGCGCTGTCGGCGGTCCTGCTGACCGGCGGCTGCGGCTCGTCCGGCACCGGCGCCGGATCTCCGGGAGCGAGCGCTCCGGCGGTGAAGGGCTTCCCCGTCACCATCGACAACTGCGGGGTCAAGACGACGTACACCAGACCGCCGTCCCGCGCGGTGACCATTCACCAGCACCCGGCCGAACTGATGCTCTCGCTGGGCCTCAAGGAACGGATGGCCGGGACGTCGTACCCGGACTCGGCGGTGCTGCCCGAACTGCGCGAGGACTTCTCGTCGATCCCGCAACTGTCGAAGGAGGCACCGTCGTTCGAGAAGGTCCTCGACACCGATCCCGACTTCGTCTACGGCGGCTACGCGAGCGCGTTCGCGGAGAAGGAGGGCCGCTCGCGCAAGGCGTTCGCCGACGCGGGCATCGACACCTATCTCAACCGGGAGAACTGTGCCGGCAAGCAGGGGGTGACCATGCAGGACACGTACACCGAGATACGCACCATCGGCAGGATCTTCGGTGTCCCCGACCGTGCGTCCACCCTCGTCTCCACCCTGCGTTCGCGTGTCGCCGAGGCGGGCCGCGCCGTCAAGGGAACACGGGACGTCTCCGTGTTCGTGTACGACAGCGGTGACAAGTCCGCTTTCACCGCGGGCGGAAAGGGACTGGGCAACGAGCTGATCAAGCTCGCCGGCGGCAGGAACGTCTTCTCCGAGCTGGACGACGTGTTCGGCGACGTCTCCTGGGAGCAGGTCGTCGACCGCAGGCCCGACGTCATCGCCATCTACGACTACGCGGGCACCAGCGTCGCGCAGAAGAAGAAGTTCCTCCTGTCCCAGCCCGCCCTCGCCGACGTTCCGGCGATCAAGAACAAGCGCTTCGTCGTGCTGCCGTTGACCGACACCCTCGTCGGTGTCCGCTCGGCCGACGCGGTGGGCGAGCTGGCGCGCGGGCTGCACCCCGAGAGCTTCAAGTGACCGCTTCCACCACGGAGGTTGCCGTGGTCGAACCGGGTCGCAGGGCGCCCGGCCGAGTGTCGTTCGCCGCGGTCCTCGCCGTCCTGACCGTGCTCCTGTTCGCGTCGCTGACCGCCGGGCTCGCCCTCGGCTCGGTCCACGTACCGCCCGGTCAGGTGTGGGGCATCGTCGCCCATGCGCTCGGCGCCGACGGGTCCGAACCCACCTGGACCCGGGCGCGCGAGACGATCGTCGTCGACGTCCGCGGACCGCGTGTCCTGCTCGGCGCGGTCACCGGCGCGGGCCTCGCGGTCGTCGGTACGGCGCTGCAGGCGTTGGTGCGCAATCCGCTCGCCGAGCCGTACCTCCTCGGGATCTCCTCCGGGGCCTCGCTCGGCGCGGTCGCGGTCATCGTGTTCGGGGTGAGCGTGTTCGGGGCGGTGTCCCTGTCGGCGGCCGCGTTCGCGGGGGCACTGGGCGCGCTCGTGCTCGTCTACGCCGCCGCCCGCACCGGCGGCCGGATCACCTCGCTGCGTCTGATCCTGGCCGGGGTCGCCGTCTCCGCGGTGCTCAGTGCGCTCCTGAACCTTCTGCTGCTGACGACGGACAACGGCCACGAGGCGCGCACCGTCCTCGCCTGGACGCTGGGCGGCCTCGGTGGGGTGTCCTGGGGGACGCTGTGGCTGCCGGGGGTGGCGCTGCTGCTCGGCATCGCCGTTCTGATGGTGCAGGCACCGAACCTGAACCTGCTGCTCGCCGGAGAGGAAGCGGCCGCCACGATGGGCCTGGACGTCGCGCGGTTCCGGGCCCGCATGTTCGTCCTCGTCTCCCTCGTGACCGGTGTGCTGGTGGCCGCGGCCGGTCCGATCGGCTTCGTCGGCCTGATGCTGCCTCACACGACGCGCCTGCTCGTCGGCGGCGATCACCGGCGGGTGCTGCCCACAGCCGCGCTCGCCGGCGCGGCGTTCCTCGTCCTCGCGGACATCGCCGCACGGACCGTCGCGGCGCCGCAGGAGATCCCGGTCGGCGTCCTGACCGCCCTGTGCGGAGGGCCGTTCTTCCTGTGGCTGATGCGACGCGACGCGCGAAAGAACGCGGGAGGCCCGGCATGACGGCCACCGAGCTCCACGTCGAGGGCGTCACGCTCACCGCGGGCGCCCGGCGGCTGGTCCACGACATCACCCTGACGGCCCGCCCGGGTGAGACCATCGGCCTCGTCGGACCGAACGGCAGCGGCAAGTCCAGCCTGCTGCGCGCCGTCTACCGCGTCCTGCGTCCAGCAGCCGGCACGGTGCGCGTCGACGGCGAGGACGCCTGGACACTGCCCCCGCGCCGGCTGGCTCGCGCCCTGGCCGCGGTGGTGCAGGACACTCCTCCCGGCCTCGATCTGAGCGTGCGCGAGGTCGTCGCGATGGGCCGCACCCCGCACAAACGCCTCCTGTCCGGCGACACGGCCGAGGACACCGCGCTGGTCGAGGCCGCACTCGCCTCGGTCGACGCGGCCGCCCTGGCGCACCGCTCCTTCGACCGCCTGTCGGGCGGCGAACGTCAGCGGGTGCTCATCGCCCGCGCGCTGGCCCAGCAACCGTCGCTCCTCGTCCTGGACGAGCCGACCAACCACCTGGACATCCGGCACCAGTTGGAGATCCTGAGTGTTCTGCAGCGGCTGCCCGCAACGGTTCTCGTCGCCCTGCACGACCTCAACCTGGCCGCCTACTACTGCGATCGGCTCTACGTCCTGCTGGACGGCGCCGTCGTCGCGTCCGGCCCACCGCACGAGGTACTCACTCCGGACCTGCTCGCGGAGGTCTACCAGGTACGGGCCGAGGTCGCCGTGCATCCCGGCACGGGCCGCCCCCAGGTGACGTTCCTGCCCGCGGACGCGCCGGTGCCCGACGCGTAGGGGGCTCGAGCCGGGGCACGACGGTCGGCTCACGCATGACACCGAGGTCCGTTTGCGCCCCCGGCCGGATGACCTATTCTGTCGGAGGTCATGTGCGGTGGAGTCTCTGCCGCACCCTTCGGCGCTTTCGGCGTCGGTGTATCGCGTGCCCGGCATGGAGGAGGTGGGAAACATGGACTGGAACGGCACAACGAGTGTTGCGGCCATAGTTGCCCCCGGCCGTGTGCCCCCGTTCGGCGCGCGGTAGGAATCTCTCCCCTCCCTCTGCGGCACCTCATGGTGGTGTCCGCTGCTCTCGCGATCCCTTGTGTCGCGTCCAGGGGTGCAGGACCGCGCGTCTTCTCCTGCACCTCCGACACGGAATGTGATCGCCTTGACCAAGCAGTCCTCCCCCGGGGGCACCGCGCCCACGCCGGTCCCCCACACCACCGCGAGAGCGGCCGAGTCGCCCGATCCGAGGCGGTGGTGGGCCCTCGCCGTCATCGCGGGTGCCCAGCTCATGGTGATCCTCGACGGCACGATCGTGAACATCGCCCTGCCCTCCGTCCAGCACGGCCTCGGCATGTCGGACGCGAACCGGCAGTGGGTGATCACCGCGTACTCGCTGGCCTTCGGCGGCCTGCTCCTCCTCGGCGGCCGGATCGCCGACCTGGTCGGCCGCCGACGCACCTTCATGATCGGTCTGGCCGGGTTCGCCGCCGCCTCCGCGCTCGGCGGTGCGGCCGACGGTCCCGGCATGCTGTTCGCGGCCCGGGCCCTGCAAGGGGCCTGCGCGGCAGTCCTGGCCCCCTCCGCACTGTCGCTGCTGACGACGACGTTCACCGACCCCGCCGAGCGCGGTCGGGCGTTCGGGATCTACGGCGCGCTCGCCGGTGGCGGCAGCGCCGTCGGCCTGCTGGTGGGCGGCCTGCTCACCGAGTACGCGACCTGGCGCTGGTGCCTGTACGTCAACGTCCCCCTCGCACTGGCCGC
>NZ_WWIA01000367.1 GCF_009870065.1 Streptomyces sp. SID5785
GTGCCCGTCGCGATGATCGTCCCGGGGCGCACGACCGCGTCGAGCTCCCGGAAGACCTGCTGCTTGATCTCGTACGACTCCGGCACGACCTCGATGACCAGATCCGCCTCGGCGGCGGCCTGGAGGTCGGTGAAGGTGCGGAAGCGGGCGAGCAGATCGGCCCGCTCCTGCTCGGTGAGGTGTGCACGGCGCACCGCACGCGCCGTGGAGGCCTCGAGGGCGGCGACGGCCTGACCGGTGGCGGCCTCGTCGATGTCGATGCCGATGACCTCGCGTCCGGCGCGGGCCAGCACCTCGGCGATGCCGGTGCCCATGGTGCCGAGGCCGACGACGGCGATCGTCGAGAGCGACGTCGGGGGCGCGAGAGGGGACAGGGGAGCGTCCATCCGGGAACTCCAGGAGTGAGGGTGACGGCTGAGGGGCGTACGCGGGCGCCGAAGGGGCCGACGGCGTACGGGAGTCGCACCACGCGGCCGGCCGCACAGGCGGGTCGCGGGGTGAAAGCGGACGGCTCTGTCCCGGAGCCGTGCCGTACTGAGAGCGAACTGCTGGTACTGCGCGATGCGGTACCGAACCGACTGGCACTCGGCGGCTGCGTCACCAGGCCGCCTCGAGTCGTGCCGCGGGAGAGTGTGTCCCGCTCACCTGAGCTTAACCAACGAGTAACGAGCGCGCCAGTCCTCGGGGTTGGTCATTCGCTGTGATCTGTGTCGCCGCAGGCCGGGCGCGTCTACCCTGGCCGCCATGGACGAACAGTCGCGCACGGTGACGGAACGCATCCGGAGGGAAGCGGGCGGCACCCCCGCCTTCGATCGGCTCGTCGCCGCGGACGACCGCGACGCCCTGGCCAGGGTGCTCACCGCGGCCGAACAGCCCCTGTGGGCCCGGGAGCTGGCCGCCTACCGGCTGGGGCTCGCCGGGGACAGCCGCGCGTTCGAGTCCCTCGTCCTGCTCCTGAACCACCGGGACCCCGACCGCTGCGCGGCGGCCGCCCACGCGCTCGCCGCCCTCGGCGACCCGCGCACGGCCCGCGCCGCCGCGGCTCTCGCCACGAACGAGCTGCGGGTCGCGTACGCCCTGCACCCGGTCCGTCTCCTGACCCGGCTGCGGGCCCCCGAGTCGGTGCCCGCGCTGATCGCCACGCTGCGCCGGCGCCTGGTCCCGCACGACCCGTACCGCAAGGTGGCGCTCGCCTGCGTCGAGGGCCTCGGCAGCCTCGCCGACCCGCGGGCCCGCGAGGTGCTCACCGAGGCGGCGGCGCACCCGCGCCTCGCGATGGCCGCCGCGGCGGCGCTGGCCCGGCTCCCGGCCGTCTGACGGCGGGCGGGAGCCGGGCCGCGTGCGGCGGGTCAGCCCCGGAAGCCGAGCAGTCCGTGCAGTCCGGCCCCGCCCGAGGACTGCGGCAGCGCCTTCGTCGTGCGCGGCTTCGGCTCGGGCAGCCGCTTGCAGACGGCGTCCGCCTCGCCGCTGCCCCGCGGCACCTTCCCGGTGGCGAGGTAGGCGGACAGGTGGTCGTCGAGGCAGTCGTTGCCGCTGAGGGTGATGCCGTGGTTGCCGCCGCCCTGCTCGACGACCAGGCTCGAACCGCGCAGCAGCCGGTGCATCTCGACGCCGCCCTCGTACGGGGTCGCCGCGTCGTCCGTCGCCTGGAACAGCAGCACGGGCGGCACCGAGTGGTTCACCACGTTCGTCGGGTACTTCGGCCGGGTCGGCCAGGACGCGCACGGCGCGTTGTACCAGGCGTTGTTCCACGTCGAGAACGGGGCCTTCTCGTGCACGCGGCGGTTGTCCGCGCGCCAGTGGTTCCAGTTCCGCGGCCATCGTGCGTCCCGGCACTGCACCGCCGTGTAGACGCTGTAGCCGTTGTCGCCCGCCGCGTCGACCGCGCCGAAGTTCTCGTAGGCCTCGACGAGCGGGTCGCTGTCCTTCTTGTTGGTGTACGCGGCGAACGCCTCGGCGAGGAAGGGCCAGTAGCCGTCGAAGTAGCCGCCCGGCAGGAACGTGTCCTCCAGCTCGCCGGCGCCGACCTTGCCCTGGGCGGGCTTCTTGGTCAGGGCGTCCCGCATCGCGTACCACGCGGCCTCGACCCGCGCCGGGTCCTTGCCGAGCCCGTAGGTGGCGTCGTGCTTGGCCACCCAGGCGAGGAAGGCCTGGTGGCGCGCGTTGAAGGCGACGTCCTGGGTCATGTTGTCCCGGTACCAGACGCCGGTCGGGTCCACGATCGAGTCGAGCACGAAGCGGCGGACCCGCTGCGGGAAGTACTTGGCGTAGACGGCGCCCAGGTAGGTGCCGTACGAGTAGCCGAAGTAGTTGATCTTCGAGGCGCCGAGCGCGGCGCGGATCGCGTCCATGTCGCGGACGCTGGAGACCGTGTCCATGTACGGCAGCACGTCCGCGTACTTCTCGCCGCACGCGCGCGCGAAGGAGGCGGCCCGGTCCAGGTTCGCCTTCTCGATCGCCTGCGTGGTGGGGACGCTGGGCGGGCGCACCGGGTCGAAGTGGCCCGGCACGCAGTCGAGCGCCGGCGTGCTCTTGCCGACGCCGCGCGGGTCGAAGCCGATGACGTCGTACTGCGCGGCCACCTTCTTCGGCAGGCTCGACGCGACGAACCCGGCCAGCGTCAGCCCGCTGCCGCCCGGCCCGCCCGGGTTCACCAGGAGCGGGCCCTGGGACTTCTTCGCCGTGTGCGGCACGCGTGACAGGGCGAGCGTGATCCGGCGGCCGCCGGGGTCGTCGTGGTCGAGCGGCACCTTCAGGGAGGCGCACTGCAGCGTCGGGTACGCGTCGGTGGCGCACTTCTTCCAGGTGACGGAGGTCTGCGGGGCGGACCCGGCGGGGCCGGAGCCGGGGGTGCCCGCGGCGGCGGTGACCGGGGTGACCGCACCCGCGGCCAGAGCGGCCGCGCCGCACAGCGCGACTGCGCGCTTCTTCATGGTGCCTCCCAGGGCGGAGGGGAGGACCGCGAGTCCACGGCCCAGCGGCATCGTCCCGGTGTGGAGGCCCGGCGGAACCTGTTCGCCCCGGATTTGACCCGATTGCGGTCACATGAATGTCAGCTGAGTGGGTGTCGGGGGACCGTCGAGGGGCGCGGGAGCCGGCTCGGGCACCCGGCGCCGCTGCTGCGCGCGCGAGGGTCCGATCCCGAACTCCTCGGCCAGCTCGTGCACCTGACGGGTCACCCGCCGCTGGTACCACTTCGGCGCGTACGCGCCCTCCGCGTACAGCCGCTCGTACCGGCGCACCAGATACGGGTGGTGCGCGGCCAGCCAGGACATGAACCACTCGCGCGCCCCCGGTCGCAGATGCAGCACGAGCGGGGTGACGGACGTGGCGCCGGCCCGGGCGACGGCCCGCACGGTGGCGCGCAGCTGTTCGGGACGGTCGCCGAGGAAGGGGATCACGGGTGCCATCAGCACCCCGCACCCGACCCCCGCGTCGGTGAGCGCCCGGACCACGTCAAGCCGGCGCTCGGGCGCGGGCGTGCCCGGCTCGACCGTGCGCCACAGCTCCTGGTCGACGAAGCCGACCGAGACCGAGACGCCGACGTCGGTGACCTCGGCCGCCTGCCGCAGCAGCGGCAGGTCGCGCAGGATCAGTGTCCCCTTCGTCAGGATGCTGAACGGGTTCGCGTAGTCGCGCAGCGCCTCCAGGATGCCCGGCATCAGGCGGTAGCGGCCCTCCGCGCGCTGGTAGCAGTCGACATTGGTGCCCATCGCGATGTGGTCGCCGTGCCAGCGGCGGGAGCCGAGCTGGTGGCGCAGCAGGGCCGGCGCGTTGACCTTCACCACGATCTGGCTGTCGAAGCCGAGCCCGGTGTCCAGGTCGAGATAGCGGTGGGTGTTCCGCGCGAAGCAGTACACGCACGCGTGGGTGCAGCCCCGGTACGGATTGACCGTCCACTCGAACGGCATCCGGGAGGCTCCCGGCACCCGGTTCACGATCGAGCGGGCCCGGATCTCGTGGAAGGTCACCCCGGCGAACTCGGGGGTGTCGATCGTGCGGCTCGTCACCGCGTCCGCGCCGAACAGCGCGGCGTCGGGGGTGCGGCCGTGCTCGCCGCGGCCGTCACCGGGGTCGGTGGAGCCGGTCGGGTCGGTGAGGTTGTCCCAGCGCATGACGCCTCCTCGCTAGCATCGGCCCCAGAATAGAACACATGTTCCCTTGATCGTGCGAGCCTCGCCACGACCCGGATTTGGTGGCGGGTACGGCGGGTGGTTGGCTGGGGCGAACCCCTGAGGAACCAAGTGCTGGAGGAACAGTCATGGCGCAGGTCGAGGCCACCACGGAGCGTGTCGTCGCCGCGAAGCCGGACGACGTGTTCGACGCCCTCGCCGACTACAGCGGCACCCGCGCGAAGCTGCTGCCCGAGCACTTCAGCGAGTACGAGGTGCGCGAGGGCGGCGACGGCGAGGGCACCCTCGTGCACTGGAAGCTCCAGGCCACCAGCAAGCGCGTCCGCGACTGCCTGCTGGACGTCGGCGAGCCCACCGAGGGCGAGCTCGTCGAGAAGGACCGCAACTCCTCGATGGTCACCACCTGGCGCGTCACCCCGGCCGGCGAGGGCAGCTCCCGGGTCACCGTGACGAGCGTCTGGAACGGGGCGGGCGGCATCGGCGGCTTCTTCGAGAAGACCTTCGCGCCCAAGGGGCTCGGCCGCATCTACGACGCGGTCCTCGCCAAGCTCGCCGCCGAGGTCGAGAAGTGACGCTCGCGCACTGATTCACCGCTCACCGTTTCGAGTGGTTTTCGTTTCGCGCCGGTTGTACGCCGTAGGGCTCCGACCGGCGCATTCGTCGATCACGCCCCCGTGAGCAGGCCCTCGTCTCACTTGCCCCTCGTTGTCGCGTAATGCGAGAAATGGGCGGCGCAAGGGCGACGAGGGGAGCTGCAGGTGGGCACGACGACGCTGGAGACCGAGGCGGTCGGGGGCCCGGTGACGGCCCCCGCACCGGACCCGGTCGCCGTGGCGGGACCGGCCCGGGACGCCACGGCGCACCGGCAGACCGCCCTCGAGGGGCAGTTGCCCGCGCACGGGCTCACCCCGCGCCGGGTGCGCATGGTCTTCCTCGGCCTCATGCTCGCCCTGCTGCTCGCCGCGCTCGACCAGATGATCGTCGCCACCGCGCTCCCGAAGATCGTGGGCGAGCTGCACGGCCTCGACAAGATGTCCTGGGCGATCACCTCCTACCTGCTGACCTCCACGATCGGCCTGCCGATCTACGGCAAGCTCGGTGACCTCTTCGGCCGCAAGGGCGTCTTCCTCTTCGCCATCGGCGTGTTCGTGATCGGCTCCGCGCTCTGCGGGCGCGCCGGGAGCATGGACCAGCTCATCGCGTACCGCGCCGTCCAGGGCATCGGCGCCGGCGGCCTCATGATCGGCGTGCAGGCGATCATGGGCGACATCGTGCCGCCGCGCGAACGCGGGCGCTACATGGGCCTGATCGGCGCCGCGTTCGGCCTCGCCTCCGTCGCCGGACCGCTGCTCGGCGGCTACTTCACCGACCACCTCTCCTGGCGCTGGTGCTTCTACATCAACGTGCCGTTCGGCCTGGTCACCCTCGCCGTCACCGCGGTGGTCCTCAAGCTGCCCAGGCCCACCGCGAAGGCGCGGCTGGACGTCCTGGGCGCTCTGCTGCTGGCCGCCGCCTCCACCTGCCTGGTCCTGCTGACCAGTTGGGGCGGCACCGAGTACGCGTGGGGCGACCGGGTCATCCTCGGACTCGGCGCGGGCGCCCTCGTCTCCACGGTGCTCTTCGTCGTCGCCGAGAAGTACGCGGCCGAACCCCTCATCCCGCTGCGACTGTTCCGCGACTCCGTGTTCAACCTGAGCGGGCTCGTCGGCATGGTCGTCGGCGTCGCCCTCTTCGGCGCGGCCAGCTATCTGCCGACCTTCCTGCAGATGGTCGACGGCGCCAGCGCCACCGAGTCCGGGCTCCTCATGCTCCCGATGATGGGCGGCGTCGTCGGCGCGTCCATCATCTCGGGCCAGCTCATCAGCCACACCGGCCGCTACCGCATCTACCCCATCCTCGGCAGCGCCCTGTCCACGGTCGGCATGTACCTCCTGTCCCGCCTGGAGGTCGACACCCCGCGCCTGGAGTACAGCGTCTACATGGCCGTGCTCGGCGCCGGCATCGGCCTGATCATGCCGGTGCTCGTGCTGGCCGTGCAGAACTCGGTGCGCCCCTCCGACCTCGGCACCGCCACGAGCGCCAACAACTACTTCCGGCAGATCGGCGGCAGCGTCGGCGCCGCCATCTTCGGCACCCTCTTCGCGAACCGCCTCGCCGACGCCCTGCGCGACCGGCTGCCCGCCGGCGGCAGCGGCGGCCCCGACGGCGAATCGATCACCCCGCAGCTCGTCCACGCCATGCCCGCCGCGCTGCGCACCCCGTACATCGAGGCGTACGCCGACGCGATGCCGCGGATCTTCCTCTACTTGGTGCCGGTCCTCGTCCTGGGCCTGCTCCTCGCCTTCTTCCTCAAGGAGACACCCCTGTTGTCCAGCGCCGCCCCCACCCCCGCCACCGAACACCCGGTGATCCCCGCCCAGGAGCGGTCCCCGCACCCCGCGGGCGTCCCGGTCTGCGGCACCGTCCAGCACCCCGACGGCACCGTGGTGCCCCGGGCCGCCCTCACCCTGATCGACGTCGGCGGGACCCAGATCGGGCGCGGCGCGAGCGGGGACGACGGACGCTACGCGCTCTCCACACCCGGTACCGGCTCGTACGTGCTGATCGCCGCGGCGGGCGGCCACCAGCCGCAGGCCGTCACCGTCACGGTGGGGGAGCGGCCCGTCGAGCTCGACGTCGTGCTCGGCGGCGCGGGGCGCCTGACCGGCTGTGTCGTCACCGCGGACGGCTCCCCGGTGCGGGACGCGACGGTCACCCTGACGAACGTGCACGGCGAGGTCGTCGCGACCACCCGCAGCGCCCGCGAGGGCAGTTACGTCATCACCGAGCTCGTCGCCGGGGAGTACACCCTGGCCGCCAGCGCGCCCGCGTTCCGGCCGGCCGCGCTGCCGGTGACCGTGATGGCGGCGCGCGAGACCCGCCAGGACGTCGAGCTCGCCGGAGGCGCCGTCCTGCGGGGCACCGTACGGGCGCTCGGCGGACGCCCCGTCGAGGACGCCCGCGTCACCCTGCTCGACGCCGCGGGCAACGTGGTGGACACGCTGACGACGGGCGCGGACGGGACCTTCCGCTTCGTCGACCTGTCGTCCGGCGAGTACACGGTGATCGCGGCGGGGTACCCGCCGGTCGCGACCGTGCTCCAGGTGGCCGGCGGCGGCCGCACCGAGCGGGATCTCCAGCTGGGGCACGAGGACTGACGGGGCGTCCGGTCGCCGTGCACCGGACGCGGCACGCCCTGTCCGCGCCGTACCGTGCACAGGGCTCTGACGAGCGGAAACTGCGCCTTCCGGGTGTGACATCGGTCTATACCACTGAGAGTTATCCACAGGCCTGGTGAGCGGCGGCCCGATCCGCGTACGGTGCTGGCCATGAAGATCCTCATCAGCGCCGACATGGAGGGCGCCACGGGTGTGACCTGGCCCGCCGACGTGCTCCCCGGCACCCCTCAATGGGAGCGCTGCCGCTCGATGTTCACGTCGGACGTGAACGCGGCGGCGCTCGGCTTCCTCGACGGCGGCGCCGACGAGGTGCTCGTCAACGAGGCGCACTGGACGATGCGCAACCTGCTGCTCGAGCAGCTCGACGACCGCGTCGAGATGCTCACCGGCCGCCACAAGTCGCTCTCCATGGTCGAGGGCGTCCAGCACGGCGACATCGACGGCATCGCTTTCATCGGGTACCACGCGGGCGCCGGCATGGAGGGCGTCCTCGCGCACACCTACCTGGCCAACCAGATCACGGGCGTCTGGGTCAACGACGTCCGGGCGAGCGAGGGCCTGCTCAACGCGCACGTGGTCGCCGAGTACGGCGTCCCCGTCGTCCTCGTCACGGGCGACGACCACGCCTGCGACGACGCCCTCGGGTACGCGCCCGAGGCCCGCAAGGTCGCCGTCAAGGACCACGTCTCCCGGTACGCGGCCGTGTGCCGCACCCCCGCGCGCACCGCCGCCGACATCCGGGCCGCGGCCGCCGACGCCGCGTCGCTCGCCGTGCGGCACGCACCCGTGCAGGCCGGCCCCTTCACCGTCGAGGTCGAGTTCGACGCCGAGCACCTCGCCATGGCCTCGACCGTCGTCCCCGGGGTCGAGCGCACCGGCGAGCGGCGCATCGCCTACACCCACGCGACCATGTACGAAGGCATCCGCACGTTCAAGGCCGTGACCACGATCGCCTCGGCCGCGGTGGAGGAGCAGTATGGCTGAGCAGCACCCCGGGCCCGGCACCGTCGACGGGCAGGCCCTGGACGAGGTCGTCACGTTCACCTCGGACCTCATCCGCATCGACACCACGAACCACGGCGGCGGCGACTGCAAGGAGCGCCCCGCCGCCGAGTACGCCGCAGCGCTGCTCGCCGAGGCGGGCCTCGAGCCCACGATCCTCGAGCGCACCCCGGGGCGGGGGAACGTGGTGGCCCGCATCGAGGGCACCGACCCGTCGGCGGACGCCCTGCTCGTCCACGGGCACCTCGACGTCGTCCCGGCCGAGGCCGCCGACTGGAGCGTGCACCCGTTCTCCGGCGAGGTGCGCGACGGCGTCGTGTGGGGGCGCGGCGCCGTCGACATGAAGAACATGGACGCGATGATCCTCGCGACCGTGCGGAACTGGGCACGGACCGGGTTCCGGCCCCGCCGCGACATCGTCCTCGCTTTCACCGCGGACGAGGAGGCCAGCGCCGAGGACGGTTCGGGCTTCCTCGCCGACCGGCACGCCGCCCTGTTCGAGGGCTGCACGGAGGGCATCAGCGAGTCCGGCGCCTTCACCTTCCACGACGGCTCGGGCCGGCAGTTCTACCCGATCGCCGCGGGCGAGCGCGGCACCGGCTGGCTCAAGCTCACCGCACGGGGCAAGGCGGGCCACGGCTCGAAGGTCAACCCGGCCAACGCGGTGAGCAGGCTCGCCGCCGCCGTGTCCCGGATCGGCGAGCACCGCTGGCCGGTCCGCCTCACCCCGACGGTCCGCGCCGCCCTCCGGGAGATGGCCGCCGTCTACGGCATCGAGACCGACGTCGACGCGCCGGACTTCGACGTCGACGCGCTCCTGGAGCGGCTCGGCCCGGCCGCCGCCCTCGTCGCCCCGACCGTGCGCAACAGCAGCAACCCGACGATGCTGTCCGCCGGCTACAAGGTCAACGTGATCCCGGGCGAGGCCACCGCCCTGGTCGACGGGCGGTACCTGCCGGGCACCGAGGACGAGTTCCGCGCCACGCTGGACGCACTGACCGGACCCGACGTCGACTGGGACTACCACCACCGGGAGGTCGCGCTCCAGGCTCCGGTCGACGCTCCGGCCTTCGCCCGGATGCGGGCCGCGGTCGAGGAGTTCGCCCCCGAGGGACACGTCGTGCCGTACTGCATGTCGGGCGGCACCGACGCCAAGCAGTTCTCCCGCCTCGGCATCACGGGCTACGGCTTCGCGCCGCTCAAGCTCCCCGAGGGATTCGACTACCAGGCCCTCTTCCACGGAGTGGACGAGCGGGTCCCGGTGGAGGCGCTGCACTTCGGGGTGCGCGTGCTCGACCGGTTCCTGCGCACGGCCTGAACACGCACGCAGACAGAAGCGAACGGACTGGGCGAAGATGGCGGACGCGAAGGACACGGAGGAACCGGGCCACATGGGGGACGGGGACCAGATGGTGGACATCAAGGCGTACGGGTCGTGGCCGTCGCCGATCGACGCGGCGCTCGCCGCCGCGCACGACGGCCGGCCCGAGTACCCGGGCTTCGTCGGCGACGAGGCGTGGTGGACCGAGCCGCGCCCGGCCGAGGCCGGCCGCCGCGCCCTCGTCCGGCGCCGCCCCGACGGCTCCGAGCACGTGGTGCTGCCGGCCCCGTGGAACGTGCGCAGCCGCGTCATCGAGTACGGCGGCCGCCCCTGGGCCGGCACCGACCGCCCCGAGGGCCCGCTCGTCGTCTTCGTGAACTTCGCCGACCAGCGGCTCTACGCCTACGCGCCGGACGCGCCGGACGCCGCCCCGCGCCCGCTCACCCCGGTGTCCGCCCTCGGCGGCGGGCTGCGCTGGGCCGACCCGGTGCTCCGCCCCGCACACGGAGAGGTCTGGTGCGTCCTGGAGGAGTTCACCGGGGAGGGGCCCGGCGACGTGCGCCGCGTGCTCGCCGCCGTCCCGCTCGACGGATCGGCGGCCGAGGACCGGACCGCCGTCCGCGAACTGTCGGACGGCGCCCACCGGTTCGTCACCGGCGCCCGTCTCTCCCCGGACGGCCGGCACGCCGCGTGGCTCGGCTGGGACCACCCGCGCATGCCCTGGGACGGCACCGAGCTGCTGCTGTCCGAGGTCGCCGACGACGGCACGCTCGGCCCTGCCAGGACCGTCGCGGGCGGTCCCGCGGAGTCCGTCTGCCAGGCCGACTGGGCCACCGACGGGGCGCTCCTGTACTCCGGCGACGCGAGCGGCTGGTGGAACCTGTACCGGCTCGACGTGCCGGTCGCGGGCGGGGCGCCCGGCGCGGCCCGGCCGTTGTGCCCGCGCGACGAGGAGTTCGGCGGACCGCTGTGGAAGGTCGGCCTGACCTGGTTCGCGCCGCTGCCCGGCGGTCTCGTCGCCGTCGTGCACGGTGTGGGATCGACCGCGCTCGGCATACTCGACCCGGAGACCGGCGAGGTCGTCGACACCGCGGA
>NZ_WWIA01000368.1 GCF_009870065.1 Streptomyces sp. SID5785
CTGGGTCCGGGCGAGGCCCGCCTGGATCTCGCAGTAGCCGCCGGTGCCGGGCTCGGTGAGCCACTGCTGCCAGCGGCGGCCGCCGGGGCCCGCGCCCCACACGAAGAGCTTGCGGCCGCGCAGCAGGTCGGTGGAGGTCTGCACGAGGCCCTGCCCGGCGTCGTCCAGCGCGGCGATCCAGCGCCGTCGGCCGTCCTCGACCTCGTAGAACCAGTCGGCGGGGAACTGGCTGTTGAGCGGGTACGTGCGGTCGGCCCCCGCGGAGCGCGGCACCGGGACACGGGTGAGGCTGCGGGTGTAGCCGAAGTGCCAGGCCTCGTCGGCGGGGGCGAGCACCCGGCGCTCCTCGGGGACCGCGATGTTCGACCACCAGTACACGGGCGCGGGCTTCTCGTGCGGGTTGCGGACGCGCACGCCCACATAGAGGAAGTCGCTGCCGTCGGGGAGCCACAGGTCGACCTGGAAGGGCAGGTCGCGCAGCCGCTCCCACTCCCACAGGCGCAGCATCGTGCCACCGTCGGGCGCCTCGACCGGTGCGGCGTGCACGGGGGCGCAGGACAGGGCGGTGTGTCCGGTCGCGCCGATGTTCCACTCGATGCCGCCGGAGTACCAGGCACCGTTGAGCGCGAAGTCGGCGGGCTGGAACACCGGGTTGCGGTAGAGGAGTTCACGCTCGGTGGGCTTGTGCCACAGGGAGGCGATGCGGCCGCCGAGGCCGGGCAGGACGGTCGCGCGCAGCCGGTCGTTCTCGATGACGATCGTGTCGAGCGTGACGGGGGCGCGGTCGCGGCCGTAACCGTCGCGGACACGCTCGGGCAGCACGCTGGTGAGCGGGCGGTAGCCGAGCTGGCGGGCCATGTCGAGCGGCAGTTCCTCGCGGTCGCGCTCGTCGAGTTCGTGCATCTCGTCGAGCGGGCGCAGGGGTGGCAGCGGGTTCGTGGGTCCCAACGCGACGCCCGGCAGGGTCAGTGCCTCGCGGCGTATGTCGGTCACGGCTGCCTCCCGTCGCCCGGGAGCGCCGGCCGCCCCCGATGACCATGGAACATCCTTCGCGCCGCCCTGACCAGGGGCCCACCGGGTCAGGATTGCGCAAAGGCGCCGTGCGGGCGCGGGGAGCGGCGCGCACCGAGCATGCCGGTGGTCAGCGCCCAGCGCTGGTGGTCGCGCCAGGCGCCGTCGATGTACAGGAAGTCGGGCGAGAAGCCCTCGAGACGGAAGCCCGTGCGGCGGGCGAGGGCGATGGACGCGGCGTTGCCCGGCTGGACGTTGATCTCCAGACGGTGCAGTCCGAGCGGTCCGAAGGCGTGGCGGACGACGAGTCCGAGCCCCTCGGTCATCAGGCCGCGCCGCGCGGCGTGCGCGAAGACGCCGTAGCCGAGGGCGCCGCAGCGGAAGGCGCCGTGCACGACGTTGTTGATGCTGACGTACCCGGCGAGGGCGCCGGTGTCCCGTGCGCACACCAGGAATCCGTGCCGGTCCGCGGCGTCGATCAGCCGGCCGGCGTAGGTGGCGAACGACGCGGCGTCGGTGGGCGGGAAGAGCCAGGGCCGGTGCAGCTCCCGGCTCTCGCGGGCACGCCGGGTGAACTCGTCGCAGTCGTCGAGGGTCAGGGGGCGGATCGTGACGCGCTCGCCCTCGGCAGTGGTTCCGGCCATCTCGTCAGGCTACCCCCGCGCGCATCGGCTACGTCCGGCGCCGGGTCGCGAAGTAGGCGCCGCACGCGGCGCCGATGAGGGCGACCGCGGCGAGCGCCAGGTAGAGCGGCATGGACACCTCGGGGATCAGCAGCCGGATCCTGACCTGCTGGGTGTTCTCGAAGATGAAGACGAGAACGAGGACGACCAGGACCAGGATCCCGATCCGGCCCGGGGTGACCATGCTCGTGGCGCGGCTCCCGGAGGAGCTCGCGGTGTCCTTGGGGCTCATCGGCCGTCCCTTCCCTTGCCCGTGGGTCCGCCGGAGGCCGCCGCCTCCCCCGCCCAGCATGAGCGGGGGACGCGGCGGGTGCGCGGCGGCCGTGGGCCGGTCGGGTGACGGCCCCGGCGGGTCGCGGCGGGCCGGGGCGGGCCGCCCGCCGGGTCAGGGGGCGACGACCGGCAGCTCCACGGTGCCGGTGTCACCGGGGGCGCTGGTGACGGTCACCGGCTTGATCCCCTTGTTCCCGCCGTACGCGTCGTCGCTCGCCGCGATCACGAAGCGGATCCGGTGCCCCTTCTCGTACCGGTGCACGATGCCGGGCAGCGTCACGGTGAAGGGCCGGGTCACGTCCGGCACGCGGACCGGGGCGACGAGCCGGTGGACGAGCGTCCTGGTGCCGTCGGGGGCGACGTCGTACAGCTTCGCGAAGAGGACGAGCTTGTCGGCAGCGTCGCCGGAGTGCTGCACCCGCTCGGTCTTCGGCGAGATCACCTTCAGGGTGGCCTTCGGGGCGCCGACGACGTCCGTGTCGGCGGTCAGCGGGTCGGTCGTCCAGTCGAGGTAGGTGCCCCGGATGTCGTACGGGTCCGGGTCGGGCAGCCCGATGATGCCGGTGAGCGAGGACTCGGAGTGGCTCGTCGGGACCAGCCAGTTGCGGTACTCGCGGCTGCCGCGGGCGACCTTGCCGCGGTCGTCGACGAGCTTGCCGTCCCCCGACAGGTACAGCGTGCGCGTCAGCGGGGGCACGCCGGAGGCCGTGGCGTAGGTGCCGTCCGGGCCGCCGATCCAGTCGCGGTAGTAGGCGAAGGCCGGACCGGTGTCGACGCCCTTGTCGTGGTGCAGGTAGCGGTCGAACCAGGCGAGGACGCGGCGGCCGACGTAGCTCGTCTCCAGGTTGCCCTCCGACAGGTTGAGCTCGCCGCTCGCCGCGTCGGTCCGCCCGCCGCTGTGCCCCCAGGACTGCCAGATCATCTTGGCGGTGGTGCCCTGCGCGCGCAGGGTGTCGTAGGTCGCCCGCGCCTCGTTCAGGTTGAACAGCGAGTCGGCCTGTCCCTGCACGAGCAGGGTGGGCGCCTTGACGTCCTTCAGGTACGAGACCGGGGAGACGCCGCGGGCGTAGTCGAGCAGGGCCCGGGTGCGGTCGGCCGGATAGCGGCCGGAGTTGAGGGTGCGGATCGTCGCGCAGGCGTCGTCGACGAAGTGCAGACAGGTCAGCTTGTTGATGCGGGAGGGGTCGAGGGAAGGGACGAGCAGCGGCTGGCCCTCGCCCATGAGGTAGAAGCCGTTGGTCCACTGCCACTTGAAGACGCCGGGGACGTCGCGGTCGGCCGCGTTCTGCGGGTCGAGCGAGTAGGCCAGGTCGTTCCAGGTGATGAGCGGGACGAGGGCGTCGACGCGGGGGTCGACCGCGGCGGTCGCCAGCTGGACGGCGCCGCCGTACGATCCGCCGATCATGCCGACGCGCGGGTCGCCCTTCTTGTCGGCCGTGACGTAGTCGGCCCGGGTGCCGTCGTCGGCGGCGCGTGTCCCGGCGAGGAAGTCGACGAGGGCCGACGCGGCCCGGCCGTCGATGCGGGGGTCGTCGAGGGAGACGAGACAGCCCGACTTGCCGAAGCCGAGGCCGGAGTAGACGAGGGCCACGTAGCCGCGCTGGGCGAAGGCACGGCCGGTGGCGGCGGTGGAGCCGTCGGACTTGCTGCCGCCGAAGCCGTTCGTGGTGAGCACGGCGGGGGCGGGGTGGGCGGCGTCGACGTCCGTGGGCCGGTACAGGTCCGCGTCGACGGTGCAGGAGCGGCCGCCGGCCTGCACGGTGAACGTGAGCGCGCTGACGGTGTACGGGTCCTCGGAGGCCGCGGCCGCGGCGGGCGCGGTGCACACGAGAGGGGTCGCCAGGGCGGACGCCGCGGCGGCGAGGGCGATGGCCGGCTTGAGACGGGGTCGGGGCACGGGTCCTCCACGCAAGGTTGTACCGACCGGTAAGTACGCGGGCGGAGTCATGGTGTGACACGTGTCAGGGGCCGGTCAATGGGTGTGCCGGGGTTTGTTCTCCGGGCTGACACCCGGTCAAGTCCCCGTCGAGGCAAGGACGGTGCGGGCCGGACGGCGACGCGGCGGGCGACTCCGTGCGGCCCGGCCCGGAGACCGCCTACCGCAGCGCCGGCACGTCGAGGGTCAGGGAACCGGCCTCCGCGTCGAGCGCCGCCCGCACCCCCAGCGGCACCGTCAGGGCCCCGGAGCCGTGCCCGAATCCGAACCCGTCCACCACGGGGACCCCGAGTCCGCCGAGCCGGTCCACCAGCAGATCCCGCACCGGCTCGCAGTCCTGCCAGGACCCGAGGACGAACCCGGCGGCCCCGTCCAGCCAGCCCGCGCGCAGCAGCTGCGTGAGGTACCGGTCGATCCGGTACGCCTCCTCCCCCACGTCCTCCAGGCATACCAGCGCACCGCGCGCGGAGGCCCGCGCCGCCGGTGCCCCGAGCTCCGCGGCCAGCAGCGACAGACAGCCGCCGAGCGTCACGCCCGCCGCGACCCCGGGCACGAGTGCCCGGTACCCGTCCGCCGCGGTGATCGTCCGCACCGACTCGGGCTCGAACAGCGTGGCCCGCAGATGCTCCCGGGCCCGCTCGTCCTTGACGAAGTCCGCCGCGGCGACCATGGGCCCGTGCAGGGTCGACACCCCGAGCCGCACCGCGAACGCCTCGTGGAGCGCGGTGATGTCGCTGTAGCCGACGAGCGGCTTGGGCCGGCCCGTCCGCAGCGCCGCGCGCATCGCCGTCCAGTCCAGCAGCTCGACCATGCGCTGCGCCCCGTACCCGCCGCGCGCGCAGAACACGGCGTCGACGTCCGGGGCGCACCAGGCCCACTGGAGGTCGGCGGCGCGCTGGGCGTCGGTGCCCGCGAGGTAGTCGAACTCCGGGTGCGCGGTGAGGACGTGCGGCGCCACGACCGGCTCCAGGCCCCAGCCCCGCAGGACGTCGAGGCCCCCGGCGAGCCGGTCCTCGGGGACGGGGCCGCTCGGGGCGACGACCGCGACGCGGGCGCCCGGCGCGAGCCGCTCGGGGCGTGTCGTCGCGGCCGGCGCGCCGGGGTCCGTCACTTGGTCAGCTCCAGGGTGGGGACCCCGTCGACGTGCAGGCCGAACACCTGTGCGTACAGCGACAGTTCGGCCTCGAGGGCGCGGATCATCGTGTCGGCGCGGCGGAACCCGTGCCCCTCCCCCTCGAAGGCGATGTACGCGTGCGGGACCCGGCGGCCCTGGCTCTCGACGCGGGCGAGGAAGCGCTCGCACTGGGCGGGCGGGCAGATCACGTCGTCGAGCCCCTGCAACAGCAGGAAGGGCACGGTGAGCCGGTCGGCGTGCTCGGCGGGCGAGCGCTCCGCGTACCGCGCCGGCACCTCGGCGAGCGGCCCGACCAGCGACTCCAAGTACTGCGATTCAAAGTCGTGGGTCTCTCCCTCGGCCCAGCCGGCCAGGTCGAGGATCGGGTAGATGACCGTGCCGCACGCGTACACGTCGGTGCTGGTGAGGGAGGCCGCGCTGGTCCAGCCGCCGGCGCTGCCGCCGCGGACGGCGAGCCGCGCGCGGTCGGCGGTGCCCTCGTCGGCGAGGGCGAGGGCGACGGCGGCGCAGTCCTCCACGTCGACGACGCCCCACTGCTCGCGCAGCCGCTCGCGGTACTCCCGGCCGTATCCGGTCGAGCCGCCGTAGTTGACCTCGGCGACGCCGATGCCGCGGGAGGTGAAGTAGGCGATCTCCAGGTCGAGGACGAGCGGGGCGTGGCTCGTGGGTCCACCGTGCGCCCAGACCACGTACGGCGGGAGCTCGCCGTCGGGGGCCGTGTGGTCCGGGCTGTGCGGCGGGTAGATGTGGGCGTGGACGTCCCTGCCGTCGGGCCCGGCGAACGTGCGGATCTGCGGCTCCGGGTAGTACGCCGGGTCGACCGGGTCGCTGTGTGCGGCGCCGATCACGCGGGCGCGCCCGGTGCGGGTGTCGAGCTCGACGACCTCGGCGGCGGTGCGCGGGCTGGCGGCGACGCCGACGACCCGGGTGCCGTGCGCGGCGACGGCCGAGGCCCACTCGGTCCAGGGGCCCGCGGTGTCGACGACCTCGCCGGTCTCCGGGTCGAGTATGCCGAGCGCGGTCGATCCCACACCGTGCACGACGGCGACGAGACCGCCGGGCAGCGGCGCGAACCAGGTCAGGCCGACCTTCCACAGCGGTCCGCCGAACTCCTCGTCGCGCGGGCACAACGGCCGGGCCGCGCCGGGCGCCCCGCCCGCGACCGGCACGTCGAGCCGGTACAGGTTCCACCAGCCGCTCGCGTCGCCGGAGTACAGGAGCGCCCCGTCGGTGGCCCAGTCGGCCTGGCAGACGGACTCCGCGGGACCGCCCGCGACGGTCCTGGCAGGGCCGAGCGTGCCGTCGTCGGCGACCTCGGACAGCAGCAGCTCGGTGCCGTCCCAGGGCATGCGCGGGTGGTCCCAGCCGAGCCACGCGGCGTGCCGGCCGTCCGGGGAGAGACGGGCGCCGGTGACGAACCGGTGGGCGCCGTCCGACAGTTCGCGGACGGCGGTCCGGTCCTCGGCCGCCGATCCGTCGAGCGGGACGGCGGCGAGCACGCGGCGCACGTCGCCGGGCCCCTCCCCGGTGAACTCCTCCAGGACGCACCAGACCTCTCCGTGTGCGGGGCGGAGCACCGGGTCGGCCCAGCGCAGCCCGCCGCCGAGGGCGGACACCGGGGTGAGCGGGCGCGGGGCGGCGTCCGGCGCGTCCGGCGCGTAGGCGTAGAGCCGCTGGTCGGCGAAGTTCACGAAGACGACGAGCGGGCCCTCGGGGCGGTCGGTGCCGGCCCAGGGGCGGCCGCCGTACTCGATGACGCGGCTGCGCACGTTCCACGGGGCCGGCAGCACCACGTGCTCGGAGCCGTCGGGGCGGCGCCGGACGAGGGCGCGGCGGCCGGCCTCGGCCGGGCGCGGCTCGGTCCACCACGCCTCGTCGCCGACGAAGCCCGGGTACTCGGGCCGGCCGTCGTGCGCGGCGGCGAGCGCCGCGTCGATCGGCGACGGCCACGACCCGTACGCCTTGATGTCCACCATCTGGTCCCCGTCCCCCATGTGGCCCGGTTCCTCCGTGTCCTTCGCGTCCGCCATCTTCGCCCAGTCCGTTCGCTTCTGTCTGCGTGCGTGTTCAGGCCGTGCGCAGGAACCGGTCGAGCACGCGCACCCCGAAGTGCAGCGCCTCCACCGGGACCCGCTCGTCCACTCCGTGGAAGAGGGCCTGGTAGTCGAATCCCTCGGGGAGCTTGAGCGGCGCGAAGCCGTAGCCCGTGATGCCGAGGCGGGAGAACTGCTTGGCGTCGGTGCCGCCCGACATGCAGTACGGCACGACGTGTCCCTCGGGGGCGAACTCCTCGACCGCGGCCCGCATCCGGGCGAAGGCCGGAGCGTCGACCGGAGCCTGGAGCGCGACCTCCCGGTGGTGGTAGTCCCAGTCGACGTCGGGTCCGGTCAGTGCGTCCAGCGTGGCGCGGAACTCGTCCTCGGTGCCCGGCAGGTACCGCCCGTCGACCAGGGCGGTGGCCTCGCCCGGGATCACGTTGACCTTGTAGCCGGCGGACAGCATCGTCGGGTTGCTGCTGTTGCGCACGGTCGGGGCGACGAGGGCGGCGGCCGGGCCGAGCCGCTCCAGGAGCGCGTCGACGTCGAAGTCCGGCGCGTCGACGTCGGTCTCGATGCCGTAGACGGCGGCCATCTCCCGGAGGGCGGCGCGGACCGTCGGGGTGAGGCGGACCGGCCAGCGGTGCTCGCCGATCCGGGACACGGCGGCGGCGAGCCTGCTCACCGCGTTGGCCGGGTTGACCTTCGAGCCGTGGCCCGCCTTGCCCCGTGCGGTGAGCTTGAGCCAGCCGGTGCCGCGCTCGCCCGCGGCGATCGGGTAGAACTGCCGGCCCGAGCCGTCGTGGAAGGTGAAGGCGCCGGACTCGCTGATGCCCTCCGTGCAGCCCTCGAACAGGGCGGCGTGCCGGTCGGCGAGGAAGCCCGAACCGTCCTCGGCGCTGGCCTCCTCGTCCGCGGTGAAAGCGAGGACGATGTCGCGGCGGGGCCGGAACCCGGTCCGTGCCCAGTTCCGCACGGTCGCGAGGATCATCGCGTCCATGTTCTTCATGTCGACGGCGCCGCGCCCCCACACGACGCCGTCGCGCACCTCGCCGGAGAACGGGTGCACGCTCCAGTCGGCGGCCTCGGCCGGGACGACGTCGAGGTGCCCGTGGACGAGCAGGGCGTCCGCCGACGGGTCGGTGCCCTCGATGCGGGCCACCACGTTCCCCCGCCCCGGGGTGCGCTCGAGGATCGTGGGCTCGAGGCCCGCCTCGGCGAGCAGCGCTGCGGCGTACTCGGCGGCGGGGCGCTCCTTGCAGTCGCCGCCGCCGTGGTTCGTGGTGTCGATGCGGATGAGGTCCGAGGTGAACGTGACGACCTCGTCCAGGGCCTGCCCGTCGACGGTGCCGGGCCCGGGGTGCTGCTCAGCCATACTGCTCCTCCACCGCGGCCGAGGCGATCGTGGTCACGGCCTTGAACGTGCGGATGCCTTCGTACATGGTCGCGTGGGTGTAGGCGATGCGCCGCTCGCCGGTGCGCTCGACCCCGGGGACGACGGTCGAGGCCATGGCGAGGTGCTCGGCGTCGAACTCGACCTCGACGGTGAAGGGGCCGGCCTGCACGGGTGCGTGCCGCACGGCGAGCGACGCGGCGTCGGCGGCCGCGGCCCGGATGTCGGCGGCGGTGCGCGCGGGGGTGCGGCACACGGCCGCGTACCGGGAGACGTGGTCCTTGACGGCGACCTTGCGGGCCTCGGGCGCGTACCCGAGGGCGTCGTCGCAGGCGTGGTCGTCGCCCGTGACGAGGACGACGGGGACGCCGTACTCGGCGACCACGTGCGCGTTGAGCAGGCCCTCGCTCGCCCGGACGTCGTTGACCCAGACGCCCGTGATCTGGTTGGCCAGGTAGGTGTGCGCGAGGACGCCCTCCATGCCGGCGCCCGCGTGGTACCCGATGAAAGCGATGCCGTCGATGTCGCCGTGCTGGACGCCCTCGACCATGGAGAGCGACTTGTGGCGGCCGGTGAGCATCTCGACGCGGTCGTCGAGCTGCTCGAGCAGCAGGTTGCGCATCGTCCAGTGCGCCTCGTTGACGAGCACCTCGTCGGCGCCGCCGTCGAGGAAGCCGAGCGCCGCCGCGTTCACGTCCGACGTGAACATCGAGCGGCAGCGCTCCCATTGAGGGGTGCCGGGGAGCACGTCGGCGGGCCAGGTCACACCCGTGGCGCCCTCCATGTCGGCGCTGATGAGGATCTTCATGGCCAGCACCGTACGCGGATCGGGCCGCCGCTCACCAGGCCTGTGGATAACTCTCAGTGGTATAGACCGATGTCACACCCGGAAGGCGCAGTTTCCGCTCGTCAGAGCCCTGTGCACGGTACGGCGCGGACAGGGCGTGCCGCGTCCGGTGCACGGCGACCGGACGCCCCGTCAGTCCTCGTGCCCCAGCTGGAGATCCCGCTCGGTGCGGCCGCCGCCGGCCACCTGGAGCACGGTCGCGACCGGCGGGTACCCCGCCGCGATCACCGTGTACTCGCCGGACGACAGGTCGACGAAGCGGAAGGTCCCGTCCGCGCCCGTCGTCAGCGTGTCCACCACGTTGCCCGCGGCGTCGAGCAGGGTGACGCGGGCGTCCTCGACGGGGCGTCCGCCGAGCGCCCGTACGGTGCCCCGCAGGACGGCGCCTCCGGCGAGCTCGACGTCCTGGCGGGTCTCGCGCGCCGCCATCACGGTCACCGGCAGCGCGGCCGGCCGGAACGCGGGCGCGCTGGCGGCCAGGGTGTACTCCCCGGCGACGAGCTCGGTGATGACGTAACTGCCCTCGCGGGCGCTGCGGGTGGTCGCGACGACCTCGCCGTGCACGTTCGTCAGGGTGACCGTCGCGTCCCGCACCGGGGAGCCGTCCGCGGTGACGACACAGCCGGTCAGGCGCCCCGCGCCGCCGAGCACGACGTCGAGCTCGACGGGCCGCTCCCCCACCGTGACGGTGACGGCCTGCGGCTGGTGGCCGCCCGCCGCGGCGATCAGCACGTACGAGCCGGTACCGGGTGTGGAGAGCGCGTAGCGTCCGTCGTCCCCGCTCGCGCCGCGCCCGATCTGGGTCCCGCCGACGTCGATCAGGGTGAGGGCGGCCCGGGGCACCACGGTGCCGTCGGGGTGCTGGACGGTGCCGCAGACCGGGACGCCCGCGGGGTGCGGGGACCGCTCCTGGGCGGGGATCACCGGGTGTTCGGTGGCGGGGGTGGGGGCGGCGCTGGACAACAGGGGTGTCTCCTTGAGGAAGAAGGCGAGGAGCAGGCCCAGGACGAGGACCGGCACCAAGTAGAGGAAGATCCGCGGCATCGCGTCGGCGTACGCCTCGATGTACGGGGTGCGCAGCGCGGCGGGCATGGCGTGGACGAGCTGCGGGGTGATCGATTCGCCGTCGGGGCCGCCGCTGCCGCCGGCGGGCAGCCGGTCGCGCAGGGCGTCGGCGAGGCGGTTCGCGAAGAGGGTGCCGAAGATGGCGGCGCCGACGCTGCCGCCGATCTGCCGGAAGTAGTTGTTGGCGCTCGTGGCGGTGCCGAGGTCGGAGGGGCGCACCGAGTTCTGCACGGCCAGCACGAGCACCGGCATGATCAGGCCGATGCCGGCGCCGAGCACGGCCATGTAGACGCTGTACTCCAGGCGCGGGGTGTCGACCTCCAGGCGGGACAGGAGGTACATGCCGACCGTGGACAGGGCGCTGCCGAGGATGGGGTAGATGCGGTAGCGGCCGGTGTGGCTGATGAGCTGGCCCGAGATGATGGACGCGCCGACGACGCCGCCCATCATCGGGAGCATGAGGAGCCCGGACTCGGTGGCGCTGGCGCCGTCGACCATCTGCAGGAAGGTCGGCAGATAGCTGGCCGCGCCGAAGAGGGCGACGCCGACGACCATGCCGACGAGCCCGCTCAGGTTGAACACGGAGTCGCGGAACAGTCGCAGCGGGATGAGGGGTTCGGCCGCGTACTTCTCGGCGACGACGAAGAGCACCGTGGAGACGAGGGCGCCCGCGCCGAGTCCGAGGATGACCCGGTCGCCCCACGCGTACTCGGTGCCGCCCCAACTGGTCAGCAGGACCAGGCAGGTGGAGGCGGCGGCCAGCAGCAGAGCGCCCAGGACGTCCAGCCGCGCCTTCGCGGTGGGCCTGGGCAGCTTGAGGACCACCGCGGTGACGGCGAGGGTGACCAGGCCGAACGGCACGTTGATGTAGAAGCACCAGCGCCAGGAGAGGTGGTCGGTGAAGTAGCCGCCGAGCAGCGGTCCGGCGACGGAGGCGAGGCCGAACGCGGCGCCGATCAGGCCCATGTAGCGCCCGCGTTCGCGCGGCGGCACGATGTCGCCCATGATCGCCTGCACGCCGATCATGAGGCCGCCGGCGCCGATGCCCTGGACGGCGCGGTACGCGATGAGCTGGTCCATGCTCCCGGCGCGCCCGCAGAGCGCGGAGCCGATCACGAACACGCCGATGGCGAAGAGGAAGACGCCCTTGCGGCCGAAGAGGTCACCGAGCTTGCCGTAGATCGGCAGGCCGATCGTGGAGGTCAGCAGGTAGGAGGTGATCGCCCAGGACATCTTGTCGAGGCCGTGCAGCTCGCCCACGATCTTCGGGAGCGCGGTGGCGACGATCATCTGGTCGAGCGCGGCGAGCAGCAGGGCGAGCATGAGGCCGAGGAAGACCATGCGCACCCGGCGCGGGGTGAGCCCGTGCGCGGGCAACTGCCCCTCGAGGGCGGTCTGCCGGTGCGCCGTGGCGTCCCGGGCCGGTCCCGCCACGGCGACCGGGTCCGGTGCGGGGGCCGTCACCGGGCCCCCGACCGCCTCGGTCTCCAGCGTCGTCGTGCCCACCTGCAGCTCCCCTCGTCGCCCTTGCGCCGCCCATTTCTCGCATTACGCGACAACGAGGGGCAAGTGAGACGAGGGCCTGCTCACGGGGGCGTGATCGACGAATGCGCCGGTCGGAGCCCTACGGCGTACAACCGGCGCGAAACGAAAACCACTCGAAACGGTGAGCGGTGAATCAGTGCGCGAGCGTCACTTCTCGACCTCGGCGGCGAGCTTGGCGAGGACCGCGTCGTAGATGCGGCCGAGCCCCTTGGGCGCGAAGGTCTTCTCGAAGAAGCCGCCGATGCCGCCCGCCCCGTTCCAGACGCTCGTCACGGTGACCCGGGAGCTGCCCTCGCCGGCCGGGGTGACGCGCCAGGTGGTGACCATCGAGGAGTTGCGGTCCTTCTCGACGAGCTCGCCCTCGGTGGGCTCGCCGACGTCCAGCAGGCAGTCGCGGACGCGCTTGCTGGTGGCCTGGAGCTTCCAGTGCACGAGGGTGCCCTCGCCGTCGCCGCCCTCGCGCACCTCGTACTCGCTGAAGTGCTCGGGCAGCAGCTTCGCGCGGGTGCCGCTGTAGTCGGCGAGGGCGTCGAACACGTCGTCCGGCTTCGCGGCGACGACACGCTCCGTGGTGGCCTCGACCTGCGCCATGACTGTTCCTCCAGCACTTGGTTCCTCAGGGGTTCGCCCCAGCCAACCACCCGCCGTACCCGCCACCAAATCCGGGTCGTGGCGAGGCTCGCACGATCAAGGGAACATGTGTTCTATTCTGGGGCCGATGCTAGCGAGGAGGCGTCATGCGCTGGGACAACCTCACCGACCCGACCGGCTCCACCGACCCCGGTGACGGCCGCGGCGAGCACGGCCGCACCCCCGACGCCGCGCTGTTCGGCGCGGACGCGGTGACGAGCCGCACGATCGACACCCCCGAGTTCGCCGGGGTGACCTTCCACGAGATCCGGGCCCGCTCGATCGTGAACCGGGTGCCGGGAGCCTCCCGGATGCCGTTCGAGTGGACGGTCAATCCGTACCGGGGCTGCACCCACGCGTGCGTGTACTGCTTCGCGCGGAACACCCACCGCTATCTCGACCTGGACACCGGGCTCGGCTTCGACAGCCAGATCGTGGTGAAGGTCAACGCGCCGGCCCTGCTGCGCCACCAGCTCGGCTCCCGCCGCTGGCACGGCGACCACATCGCGATGGGCACCAATGTCGACTGCTACCAGCGCGCGGAGGGCCGCTACCGCCTGATGCCGGGCATCCTGGAGGCGCTGCGCGACTACGCGAACCCGTTCAGCATCCTGACGAAGGGGACACTGATCCTGCGCGACCTGCCGCTGCTGCGGCAGGCGGCCGAGGTCACCGACGTCGGCGTCTCGGTCTCGGTCGGCTTCGTCGACCAGGAGCTGTGGCGCACGGTCGAGCCGGGCACGCCCGCGCCCGAGCGCCGGCTTGACGTGGTCCGGGCGCTCACCGACGCGGGGGTCGGGTGCGGGGTGCTGATGGCACCCGA
>NZ_WWIA01000369.1 GCF_009870065.1 Streptomyces sp. SID5785
GCCCGCGCCCGTCGCGCCGGCGCCTGCGGTGCGGGCGGCGCGGCCCGTGGCGTACGCGCGGTCCACGGACGACGGCGGGTTCACGGTGCGGCTCGACCCGGCGACGCTGCCGGCGGGACCGCTGGACTTCGTGGCCCGGCTGCGCCGTGACCCCAAGGAGCGCGAGATCCGGGTACCGGTGCCCGGTGACGGGCTGGTCACGCTGGCGCCGGACGCGCACAGCCTCGCCGAGGGCCGCTGGGACTGCTACGTCGCGCCGCACGGCACCGACCGGCGGCGGCGTCTGCGCTGCGGGCTGGCCGAGCGGGCCCGCCGGGTGGGGGCGAGCCCGCGGGTGGGGCCCGACGGGGTCGCGGCGTGGCTGCCGTACGCCACGTCCGACGGGTTCCTCGCGCTGCGCACCTGGCTGCGGCCCGCGCACGCCGAGGTGCTGCACGTCGAGGCCGGGCCCGAACGGGCGGTGGTCGGCGCGCAGTTGCTCGGGTTGCGCGGCGGGCTCGACGGGGCGCGGGTCGTGGCGGTCGCCCGGAGCGGCGCGGAGCGGGACTTCTCCGTGCCGGCGGCCCGGGTCGGCGACGGGCACTTCGAGTTCACGCTGCCGTACGCGCAGGCCGGGGGCCCGGGCGGGGACGACGGGCGGGACGACTGGGTGCTGTGGCTGCACCGGACGGCCCCGGCGGCCGCGCCGGTGCCGATCGGCCGGATCGGCAGCGATGTCCTGGACCGAAACAAGACGGATCTCTTCCCGCAGGGGCACGGCGGGGTCGGGCTGCACTTCACGGGGGCGCATGACCTGGGGGTACGGGTCCGCGCCCAGGATGTCGTGACTCAGGTCACATAAAGATCCTGTCAGTTTCAGGACAACCTTGTTCGGCGATCAACAGTCCTCTTTGCGACATCACGGCCATTGTCCGCGACCGCCACCGCGGGGCCGCCCTTCGTACCCACCGAGGTTCTGCATGAAGCTTCGCCGCGCACTGGTGACGGCTGCCGCGACGGCCGCCGTCGCCCCGCTCGCGCTCCTGTCGGCCCCGGCCGCGTTCGCGGACGGCGAGCCGGTCACCGACGCGAGCCCGTCGGTGACCGCGTCCGAGACCGCTCCGGCCGAGACGCCCGCGAGCACCGACCCCGCCGCGTCCTCGCCGGCCGCGACCGGGACGACGTCCGAGGCGCCCGCCGCGTCGGCGTCCGAGACCGTCTCGCAGTCGCCGGAGACGTCCGCGTCCACCACCGCGACGACCACCCCGTCCGGCAAGCCCACCGACTCGGCCGAGCCGAGCGACGAGCCGTCCGAGGGCCCGGACCAGGAGTGCACCGACTCCAAGGCCGACGTGAGCATCACCGGCCTGCCCGGCAAGATCGCCCGCGGCAGCGGCTGGCACCGGTTCTCGCTGAACATCACCAACAACTCCGACTCGGTCCTGAGCGACCTCGGCTACTTCGCGGGCGCCTCCGCCGACAAGGCCGGGGACAACCTGTTCCGCAGCAAGCAGGTCCGTCTTCAGGCGCAGAACCCGGAGACCAAGCGCTGGGAGAACGTCGGCGAGGACGGCTACGCGGTCGGCTTCGTCGGCTACTCCGACACCCTGGAGCCCGGCTACGAGGTCAACATCCCGATGCGGCTCGACGTGACCTCCGCCGCCCCCGTCGGCGCGGCCTTCTCCCTCGGCGCGTCCCTGTACGGCGACGCCGACGGCGAGTGCACCGGCTACGGAGAGGTCGCGTACCGGTTCCGGATCGTCGGTTCCGGCACCGACACCTCCGGCACCAAGCCGCAGGAAGGCGGCAAGGTTCCGGTCGCCACCGAGCCGACCGCCCGGTCCGAGGCGCCGCAGACCACCGGCTCGCTCGCCGAGACCGGGTCCAGCTCCATGCTGCCGACCGTGGGCCTCGTCGGTGGGATCGCCGTCGTCGCCGGTGCCGGTGTCGTGTACTCGGTGCGCCGCCGCAAGGTGAGCTCCGAGGCCTGACCGACCGGCCGCAGGACGCGCGAAGGACCCGCACTCGGAGGGGGGTGCGGGTCCTTCGCCGTCCGCGACGGGCGCGGGGGTGCGGTCACTTCTTCGGCGGCACCTCGGGCAGGCCGAGGAACGGCAGCTTCAGCGCGCCGAACGCGTCCGCCGGGACCGCCGGGTTCTTCGGCTCGACCGCCGCGAGCCGCACGTACGCCGCGCCGGGCTCCGGGCGCGGGTCCTTCTCGCCCTTGTTCGGCCAGTACGACATGGCCCGCTCGGCCTGCGCGGTGATGGTCAGCGACGGGTTGACGCCGAGGTTGGCCGAGACGGCCGCGCCGTCCACCACCGAGATGCCCGGGTGCCCGTAGAGCCGGTGGTAGGGGTCGATGACGCCCGTCTCGGCGCTGTCGCCGATGGGGCAGCCGCCGAGGAAGTGTGCGGTGAGCGGGGTGCCCATGAGCTCGCCGACGTTGGACCCCGCGAAGCCGTTGATCTCGGCGGCGATCGCCGAGGCGCCCTCGGTCGCGGCCCGGATCTGCTTCGGGTTGGGCGACCCGTGGCCCTGCCGGGCGGTGAGGAGCCCCTTGCCGACGCCGTCCGCCTTCAGGTGCGTCGTCAGCGAGTTGTCCAGGGACTGCATGACGAGGCCGATGATGGTCTTCTCCGACCAGCGGCGGTTGGAGAGCGAACGGACCAGCTGGGTGGGATGCTTGACCGCGTTCGCCAGCCAGCCGACGGCGCGGGACGAGCCCTCCGCGTAGGGGACCTGGAGGATGGACATGCCGCCCATCGCGTTGGAACCCTTGCCGTAGCGGACCGGCTCGATGTGGGTGTTCTCGTCCGGGTGGATCGAGGACGTGATGGCGACGCCCCGGGTGAAGTCGGCCTGTGCGCCGTGCCGCTTGCGGTAGCGCCGGTCGGTGGTCTGCGCGCCGACCAGCGCCTCCGAGTTGGTCCGGGTCAGCTCGCCCAGCCGCTTGGACAGGTACGGGAGTTGGCCGCCGCTCTTCATGCGGTGCAGGAGCGTCTGAGTGCCGTAGGTGCCGGCCGCGACGACGACGCGGGGCGCGCGGAAGACACGGCCCGCGGACTTCTTCCGGTCGTCGGTCGGCAGGGTCGCGACCGCGTAGCCGCCCTGCGAGTCGTCGGTGACGGAGACGACCGTCGTCATCGGGTGGACGACGGCTCCCGCCTTCTCGGCGAGGTAGAGGTAGTTCTCGTTCAGGGTGTTCTTGGCGCCGTGCCGGCAGCCGGTCATGCACTCGCCGCACTCGGTGCAGGCCTTGCGGGCGGGTCCCGCACCGCCGAAGTACGGGTCGGGGACCTGCTGTCCGGGCTGCGCCCTCACCTCGTCGCGGCCGTCCGCGTCCTCGCCGTCGCCGAAGAAGACGCCGACCGGCGCCATGTGGAAGGTGTCGCCGATGCCCATCGACCGGGCCGCCGCCTTCAGGTGCACGTCGGCCGGGGTCATCGTCGGGTTGAGGCGGACACCCAGCATGCGGCGGGCCTGGTCGTAGTACGGCGTCAGCTCGTCCTGCCAGTCCGTGATGTCCTTCCACTGCGGGTCCTCGAAGAACGGCTTCGGGGGCACGTAGAGGGTGTTGGCGTAGTTGAGCGAGCCGCCGCCGACCCCTGCTCCGGCCAGCACCATCACGTTGCCGAGCAGGTGGATGCGCTGGATGCCGTACATGCCGAGCTTCGGGGCCCACAGGTAGTTCTTGAGGTCCCAGGAGTTCCTCGGGAGGGTGCCGGGGGCGAAGCGGCGGCCCGCCTCCAGGACGCCGACGCGGTAGCCCTTCTCCGTGAGGCGCAGGGCGGTGACGGCTCCGCCGAAGCCGGATCCGATGACCAGGACGTCGTAGTCGTATCCGGAGTCTTGCTCGGCCTGCGCCATGGGGCGTCTCCTTGTGCGGGTGGGTTCTGGTGCGGGTCGGGATCGGCTACTTGAGGCGGAGCTTCTTCATCAGGCTCAGGCTGGTGGTCATGAACTTGGCGTACGCCGCGTCGTCCATGCCGAAGGACGGCGCCATCGGCATCACCCGCTGGTGGGCGACCGTCTGGGCCTCCGTGTACTTGAGGATGCCCTCCGAGCCGTGGCGGCGGCCGAGCCCGGAGTCCTTCATGCCGCCCATGGGCGACTGGACGCTGCCGTACGCGGGGGCGTAGCCCTCGTTGATGTTGACGGTGCCGGTGCGCAGGCGCCCGGCGACCTCGTGACCGCGCCGGGCGTCCTTCGTCCAGACCGAGGAATTGAGCCCGTACGGCGTCGCGTTGGCCTGGGCGATCACCTCGTCCTCGTCGGTGAACCGGTACACGGAGACGACCGGGCCGAAGGTCTCCTCGGTGCAGACCGCCATCGGCGCCTCGACCCCGTCGAGGATGGTCGGCTCGAAGAAGTAGGGGCCGATGTCGGGGCGGGCGACGCCGCCCGCGAGCACCGTGGCGCCCTTGGCGACGGCCTCCTCGACGTGCCGGGTGACCGTGGTCAGCTGGCGCTCGCCGACGAGCGAGCCCATGTCCGCCCCGTACGCGAGGGACCTGCCGAGCCGCATCGCCTTGGTGCGGGCCGCGAATCGCTCGAGGAACGCGTCGGCGACCGCCTCGTGGACGTACAGCCGCTCGATGGAGATGCACAGCTGGCCCGCGGACGAGAAGCAGGCGCGGACGGCGCCCGCGGCGGCCTTGTCGACATCGGCGTCGGCGAGCACCAGCATCGCGTTCTTGCCGCCGAGTTCGAGGGAGACGCCGACCAGACGGGCGGCGGCCCCCTGTGCGACCTCGCGGCCGGTGCGGGTGGAGCCGGTGAACGAGACGTAGTCGGCGTGCTTGACCAGCTCGGGGCCGACGACCGGTCCCTCGCCGAGCACGACCTGGAAGACCTCTGCGGGCAGCCCGGCCTCGATGAGCAGGTCGCGGGCCCACAGGGCGGTCAGGCAGGTCTCGGTGTCGGGCTTCATGACGACCGCGTTGCCCGCGACGAACGCGGGGAGCGCGTCGCCGACCGACAGCTCGAGCGGGTAGTTCCAGGGGGCGATCTGACCGATGACGCCGCGCGGCTGGCGCAACTCGGTGACCTTGGTGAGGGTCGGGACGGCGCCGGTGTGCCGCTTGGGCCTGAGGTAGGCCGGGGCCTTGCGGCCGTAGTGACGGGAGGCGACGGCCACGGCCTGCACCTCTTCGTGCGCGTGCAGGCGGGCCTTGCCGGTCTCCAGCTGGATCAGGTCGAGGACCTCGGCCTGCCGGGCGAGCACCAGGTCGTGGAAGCGCAGCAGGACGGCCGCCCGCTGCCGCACCGGCGTCTTCGCCCAGACCTCCTGCGCGGCGCGGGCCCGCTCGAAGGCCGTCGCGACGTCCTCGGGGGTCGACTCCGGCAGGTCGGCGAGCTTGTCGCCGGTGAACGGCGTGTGGTTCGCCGTCCGCCCCGAGCCGACCACGCCCCGGGTGAGCTGGGCGACCAGCTCGGGCGTGACCACGTCGGCGGCGGTGCGCGCGCCCTCGGGGGCGGCCGCGGTCGGGTTGGTTCCGGTCTTCTCGGGGGTGGCCTGCGACTCCGTCATGAGGGGGAGGGTATGCCGAAGCCGACGCTTTCGGTACCCACCGGTAACGGGCTTTCACCGACCGCACACACCACGCCAGCGATCGCTGGCAGCAAAGGCGCTGATCAGCGCCTTTCGCGGGGCGCCGCGCGGTCGGCCCGGTCTTTCAGCTCACACCGACCTCAAGTCCGTCCCGGGCACCCTTGAACGTGTCCGTGCCCTGCTTCTCGTACGACGCCACGCCCTTCGGCATGACCACACCCATGTCGTAACGTCCCTGGTCGTCGACCACGTACAGCCGCATCTCGCGCATGACGGCGCTCTGGTCCGCGTTCAGGTACGTGATGTCGAGCTGCGCGGCCGGCTTGCCGTCCACCGTCGTCCTCGTGACCGTCTTGTGGATGTCGGAGTACCCCTTGCCGGCGTACGAGTCGCCCACGCTCGTCGCCCAGCCGACCGCGTCCGAGCCGCCCGTGCCCGGTGCCCAGCGCTTCAGGCTCAGCGTCACGTCGCTCTTCGGGTCGGTGTACTGGACGCCGTCGTCCTCGCGGAAGACCTCGCTGAGCCGGTCGGGAACCGTGATCACCGCGTCGATCCCGGACTCGTCACGGACGGTCCAGGAGCCCTGCGCGGCGGGCGGTCCCTCCTCGTTGATCTCCTCGCCGGCAGCCGCGGACGCATCGTCCTCCGCGTCCGCGCCGGCGTCCTTGTCGGCGTCCTTGTCGGCGTCCTTGTCCGCGCCGCCGGACGGTGCCGTGGTGCGGCCCGCCCCGTGGCCCGCGGCCTTCCCGCCGCCCGTGCCGTCGTCCGCGCCAAGCGTGGTCGCGAACCAGACACCGCCGCCGACGAGCACGACCCCGAGCAGGGCGGCCACGACGAGCCCCGCGGGCGAGCGACGGCGTGACACTGCGGGGGCCGTGGTCCCCGCGCCGGGTGCGAGCGGCAGCCGCGCCGTGCCCGGGTCCTCCGCGGGGTGCGGCGTCTCCACCGGCTGCGGCGACTGCGGCAGCCGTGCCGTCTCCCCGGACCGGTCCGGGTGCGCCGCCGTGTCCCGGGCCACCGCCGCGAGCCGCGCCTGCGCCGTCGCCGCGTCGGGACGGGCCGCCGGGTCCTTCGCGAGCAGCTCGTCGATCAACGGGCCGAGCGCACCGGCCCGTTCGGGCGGCGGAGGGGTGTGGGAGAGGATCGCGGCGAGCGTCGACTCGAGCGTCGGGCGCCGGAACGGCGACAGGCCCTCGACCGCCGCGTACAGCAGCACGCCCAGCGACCACAGGTCGCTCGACGGCTCCGCGTCGCCCGACATCCGCTCGGGCGCCACGTACTCCAGCGAGCCGACGAACTCGCCGGTCATCGTGAGCGACTCCTCGCCCTGGACGTGCGCGATGCCGAAGTCGGTGAGGACCACCCGGCCGTGCGGGCCGAGCAGCACGTTGGCCGGCTTCACGTCCCGGTGCACGATGCCCTTGGTGTGCGCGGCGTGCAGGGCCCCGAGCACGGCGAGCCCGATCCGGGCCGCGTCCGGCGGCGCGAGCGGGCCA
>NZ_WWIA01000370.1 GCF_009870065.1 Streptomyces sp. SID5785
TCTCCGCGACCTCGTCGTCGCTCGGGTCCGTGAACCGGACCCGCCCTTCGGCCGACAGCCGCTCGACCAACTCCCGTGCCTTCGCTCTCCGCGCTTGAGCGACGGGACGCTCGCTGTAAGGCGACGGTGAAGCGCTCGGCACGGCGGCATCGCCACCTTCCTCGAACGGCGCAGGTACCCGGTCAGACGTGGCAAACACCGTACGCGCCGACAAGCGCGCACACCCGACGATCCGAGGCGCGCTACCCCTCGGGCAGGACCGTGGCCGCCCACGCAGGTTCCTCAGCCCACACTGCAGCCCAGGTCACAGCATCCCGAAATACACCTGACGCACCATCAGAACGAGCGTCAAATGAGCGTCAAGACACCTCGGTGAGCGTCATTTGAGCGTCAACATTTCGCCCGTAGCGCCCATAGCGCCCACTAGCTAAAGCCGCAGTTCAGCGGCCTTTTTCGGCAGGCTCGAGCACCGCCACGCACTCCACATGATGCGTCATCGGAAACAGATCGAACGCCCGCAGCGACCGCACCCGGTACCCGTGCTCCCCGAAGTACGCGAGGTCGCGTGCCAGGGCCGCCGGGTCGCAGGCCACGTAGGCGATGCGGCGGGCGCCCAGCGTCGCGAGGTGGGCGACCGTCTTCCTGCCCGCGCCCGCGCGCGGCGGGTCGAGGACGATCAGGTCGACGTCCGTGATGCCGGTGCGGGGCAGGACCGCCTCGACCTTGCCCTGTTCGATGCGGACGCGGTCGAAGGAGGCCAGGTTGTGGCGGGCGTCCTCGACGGCGCGCTTTCCGGACTCGATGCCGAGCACGGCGCCCTTGTCACCGACCCGGTCCGCGATCGCGCCCGCGAAGAGGCCGACGCCGCAGTACAGGTCGAGGGCCATGTCGCCCTTGCGCGGGAGCAGGCCCTGCATGACGGCCTTCATGAGGGTGTCCGCGGCCTTGGGGTGGACCTGCCAGAAGCCGCCGCTGCCGACCCGGTAGGTGCGGTCGTCGGCGCGCTCGCGCACGAAGGGGCGGCCGTGGACGCGGTGCACGCCGCCGTCCTTCTCCTCGACGCGCATGACGGAGACGGGCTTGTCGAGTTCGACGATGGGCAGGCGGGCGCCGGGCTTCGGGGTGAGGATCACCTGGCGGTCCTGCGAGCCGCTCGCCGCGATCGCCTCGACCGAGTCCATGCCGGACCAGTCCCGCTTCTCGATGCCGAGCTCGGAGACGCCCTCCGCGGCGATCATGCAGTGCTCGACGGGCTCCACCTCGTGCGAGCGGTGCCGGCGCAGGCCCGCGTTCCCGTCCGCGTCGACCGCGTACTGGACGCGGGTGCGCCACTGCGGCACCTCGCCCGCCGGGAGCTTGTCGCCCTCGGCCGGCACGACCGTGCCGTCCCAGCCGGCCTCCTCGGGGGTGAGTCCCGCGAGGCGCTGGAGCTGCTCGGCGACGACCTCGCCCTTGAGGCGGCGCTGGGCGCCGGGCTTGGCGTGCTGCCAGTCGCAGCCGCCGCAGCGGCCGGGCCCGGCGTACGGGCAGGGGGCCTCGACACGGTCCTTGGACGCGTCCAGGACCTGCACGGCGTCGGCGCGCAGGAACCGCGCGCCCTCCTCGCCCTCGGTGACCCGGGCGACGACCCGCTCGCCGGGCAGCGTGTGCCGCACGAAGAGGACCTGGCCCTCCTCGGTGCGGGCGATGCAGTGGCCGCCGTGCGCGACGGGACCGACCTCGACCTCGTACTCCGTCCCCACCAGTGAGGTCTTCGGTTCTGCCTGCATGGCGGGGCTCCAGTACGTCAACGGGGTGGCCACGCGAGAGCGGCCGGAACAACAGCCCACCAGTCTACGTGGCTGTCGTCCGGCCGCTCACCACACCACTGTGCGCGGCTACTGCTTGCCGCTCGGCTCCTTGGGCCGCTTCTCCACCGGCCCGCGGCGCACGGCACCCGGCGCGTTCCACTCCTGGCGCCGGCGGGCCCGCTTCTTGGCGGCCTCGGAGGACTCCAGCTGGTAGGGCACCGAGGTGACCATGATGCCGGGGGTGAACAGCAGGCGGCCCTTGAGGCGCAGGGCGCTCTGGTTGTGCAGCAGGTGCTCGTACCAGTGGCCGACCACGTACTCCGGGATGATCACGCTGACCGCGTCGCGCGGGGACTCCTTGCGGAGGTTCTTGACGTACTCGATGACGGGCCGGGTGATCTCACGGTAGGGCGAGTCGAGAACCTTCAGCGGGACGTCGATGCCGCGGCGCTCCCACTCCCGGTGCAGGGCCTTCGTCTCCTCCGGGTCGACGTTGACGCTGAGGGCCTCCAGCGTGTCGGAGCGCATCAGCTTCGCGTAGGCGAGGGCGCGCAGCGTCGGGCGGTGGATCTTGGAGACGAGCACGATGGAGTGCACGCGGGACGGGCGGACGCTGTCGTCGGACGGGGCGTCCGGCGCGGCGATCTCGGCGGCGACCCGGTCGTAGTGCTTGCGGATCGCGGTCATCGTCGCGAAGAAGATGCACATGCCGAGCAGGGCGACCCAGGCACCGTGGGTGAACTTGGTGATGAGGACGACGACCAGGACGAGGCCGGTCAGGAAGCCGCCGAAGGCGTTGATCGCCCGGGAGCGGATCATGTGGCGGCGCTTGTCGGCGTCCTTCTCGGTGCGCAGGTGGCGGTTCCAGTGCCGGACCATGCCGGTCTGGCTGAGCGTGAAGGAGACGAACACGCCGACGATGTAGAGCTGGATCAGCCGGGTCGAGTCGGCGCCGTAGATGACGACGAGCATCGCGGCCGCGCCGGCGAGCAGCACGATGCCGTTCGAGAAGGCGAGCCGGTCGCCGCGGGTGTGGAGCTGGCGGGGCAGGTAGCGGTCCTGGGCGAGGATCGAGCCGAGGACCGGGAAGCCGTTGTACGCGGTGTTCGCCGCGAGGAACAGCACCAGGGCGGTGGCCGCGGCGAGGACGATGAACAGGAAGCTGCCGTTGCCGAAGACGGCCTCGGCGACCTGGGTGATGACCGGGTCCTGCACGTATCCGGAGCCGACCGGGACGCCGTTCCTCAGCAGGTCGTGGCCGGGGCTCTCCGCCATCCGCACCTTGGTGACCAGGGCGAGGCTGATGATGCCGACGAGCATGGTGATGGCGAGCACGCCCATCATCGACAGCGTCGTCGCCGCGTTCTTGGACTTGGGCTTGCGGAAGGCCGGGACGCCGTTGGAGACGGCCTCGACGCCGGTGAGCGCGGCGCAGCCCGAGGAGAAGGCGCGCAGCAGCAGGAAGACGAGGGCGAAGCCCGCGAGGCCCTGGTGCTCGGCCTTGATGTGGAAGTCGGCGGTGGGCGCGCGCATGGTGTCGCCGAGCGCGAGGGCCCGGAAGGCGCCCCACGCGATCATGATGAAGACGCCCACGACGAAGACGTACGTCGGGATCGCGAAGAGCGAGCCGGACTCCTTGACGCCCCGCAGGTTCATCAGGGTGAGGAGCAGGATCACCGCGACGGCGCACAGCACCTTGTGCTCGACGACGAACGGGATCGCCGAGCCCAGGTTCTCGATGCCGGAGGTGATGGAGACGGCGACGGTGAGGACGTAGTCCACGAGGAGCGCGCTGGCGACCGTCAGGCCGGCCTTGGGCCCGAGGTTGGTGGTGGCGACCTCGTAGTCGCCGCCGCCGCTCGGGTAGGCGTGCACGTTCTGCCGGTACGACGCGACGACGGTGAACATCACCACCACGACCGCCAGGGCGATCCACGGGCTGAAGTGGTAGGCCGACACGCCCGCGACGGACAGGACCAGCAGAACCTCTCCGGGCGCGTAGGCGACGGAGGACAGGGCGTCGGAGGCGAAAACGGGGAGGGCGATGCGCTTCGGCAGGAGCGTTTCTCCAAGCCGGTCACTGCGCAGTGCGCGCCCGATCAAGATCCGTTTGGGCACGTCGGTCAGTTTGGACACGGAGAGGATCGTAAAGGTTCGAACGAGCGGCCGCCCACCCACCACCCCCTTACTCCGCCGGATGCCCGGAATGCGGACAGAACGCACCGCGCAGTGCGGCGATCATCCGGCGGCCGACGCGGAGGACGTGTTCGTGCGCGAAGCCGATACGGTGGTGCCGAGCGCGAGCCGCGAAGTGCCCGCATCGTGCCCGAGAGCCTGCCGCACCGGTCGGCCCGAGCCGCGAGAGAGAGACATGAGCAGGACGTTTACCCAGGTCAGTAGGCCTATGAGGAGTGCGGGGTAGGGCCGTGCATATCGTGATCATGGGCTGTGGCCGCGTGGGGTCCCAACTTGCCCAGACCCTGGAACAGCAGGGCCACACGGTCGCCGTGGTCGACCAGGACCCGACGGCCTTCCGCCGCCTGGGCTCCGGGTTCGGCGGCCGTCGCGTCACCGGTGTCGGTTTCGACCAGGACACCCTGCGCGAGGCCGGTATCGAGGAGGCGGGTGCCTTCGCCGCCGTCTCCAGCGGTGACAACTCCAACATCATCGCGGCCCGCGTGGCCCGCGAGATGTTCGGCGTGGAGAACGTGGCGGCGCGGATCTACGACCCCCGCCGCGCCGAGGTCTACCAGCGCCTGGGCATCCCGACGGTCGCCACGGTCCGCTGGACCGCCGACCAGATGCTGCGACGGCTGCTGCCGTCCGGGGCGGAGCCGCTGTGGCGCGACCCCACGGGCGGCGTCCAGCTCGCCGAGGTGCACGCGGCGGACTCGTGGGTCGGTCAGAAGATCAGCCGTCTCCAGGAGGAGACCGGGGTCCGGGTGGCGTTCCTCACCCGGCTCGGCGAGGCGATCCTGCCGACGTCGCAGACGGTGCTGCAGGAGGGCGATCTCGTGCACGTGATGATGCGCACGGACGACGTGGACAAGGTCGAGGCGGCGTTCGCCGAGGGCCCCGACGAGGAGGGCGGTCACTGATGAGGGTCGCCATTGCCGGTGCCGGCGCGGTGGGCCGCTCGATCGCGGGCGAGCTGCTCGAGAACGGGCACGAGGTCCTGCTGATCGACAAGGCGCCGACCGCGATCTCGGTCGAGCGCGTCCCGCAGGCGGAGTGGCTGCTGGCCGACGCGTGCGAGATCACCTCTCTGGACGAGGCGGCGCTGCAGCGCTGCAACGTGGTCATCGCGGCCACCGGGGACGACAAGGTCAACCTGGTCGTCTCGCTGCTCGCGAAGACCGAGTACGGGGTCCCGCGCGTCGTCGCCCGGGTGAACAACCCGAAGAACGAGTGGCTGTTCAACGAGTCCTGGGGCGTGGACGTCGCGGTGTCGACGCCGCGTCTGATGTCGGCCCTGGTCGAGGAGGCGGTGAGCGTCGGCGACCTGGTGCGCCTGCTCCGCTTCAGCCACGGTGACGCGAACCTGGTCGAGCTGACCCTGCCGCCCGAGTCGGCGCTGGCCGGCACGCGCGTGGGCGACGTCCAGTGGCCGCAGGACACGTCGCTGGTGACGATCATCCGCGGCACCCGGGTCCTGGCGCCGAGCCAGGAGGATTCCCTGGAGGCGGGTGACGAGCTGCTGTTCGTCGCGGCGCAGGCCCGGGAGGAGCAGCTGGAGGATCTGCTGTCGGTGCGGCGCGAGGACGCGTAGCCACCACACACCTAGGGGTGAGCCCCGGCGAGGAGATACTCGCCGGGGCTCACCCCTAGGGCGTGTGTCGGGCCGCTCAGGCCTCGCGGCGGTGGCGTGCGCCGCCCTTGTGCTCGGTGCGGGGCTCCGTGCCGCCGTCGGCCGCCGCCTCCGCCTTGCGGGCGGCCTCGGCCTCCTCGGCCGCCTCCATCTCCGCGAACACGTCGATGGGCGGGGGCGCCTTGGCGAGGAAGACCCAGGTGAGCCACACGGCCAGCAGGAACGGCGGGATCTTCAGCGCGACGAGCACCCAGCCGAACTGCGTCGGGTCCGCCCACCAGTAGAGCGGGAAGAGGATCGCGCACTTGGCGAGCAGGATCAGACCCCAGGCCCAACTGGCCTTCGCGTAGGCCTTCTTGCGGCCGGGGTTACGCGTGCGCCACGACAGGTTCTCCTTGAACACCGGGCCGAGGATCAGCCCGATGAGCGGCACTCCGGACAGTGTCGTGATCATGTAGGCGAGCGAGAGACCCAGCGTGTAGAGCATGCCGGGGAGGTAGAAGTCCTTCGCGTTGCCCGTCATCTTCGCGAAGACGACGCCGAACACGACGCCGAAGACACCGCTGAAGGCGTGCTTGACCGTGTCCCGCATGGCCAGCCGCACGACCACCAGCACGAGGGACACCGCGAGCGCCGCGATGACCGACATGTTCAGGTTCTTGTTGATCGTGAAGATGGTCACGAAGAGGAGGCCCGGGACGACGGTCTCCACCATGCCCCGCACGCCGCCGAAGGCCTCGAACAGCGCGGCCTCGGTCACCGCCTTGGAATCGGCGGCTTCGGCGTCGGCATCGACACCGAGTTCGCGATCGGTCGGCTTGTCGAGCGACGTCACCGGCTACTCCCGTCCGAGCGGTCTGAGTTCGTACTTCGGGTTGAAGAGCACCCTACGGCCATGGCTCATCGAGATGCGCCCCGATGCGATCAGCTTGCGGCCCGGCTCGATCCCGACGATCGAGCGCCGGCCCAGCCACACCACGTCGAGCGCGGCGGATCCGTCGAACAACTCCGCCTCGAGCGCGGGGACTCCGGCGCGTGGCCGCAGCGTCACCGTGCGCAACGTACCAGTTACGGTCACCATCTGTCGGTCCTGGCAGGTGTCGATCCGGGTGCAACCCGTGGTCTGCGAATCCTCGCGCAGCTCCTCCGACTCCAGGTCCTCCTGGGACGTGGAGAGTCGGTCGAGCATGCGACGGAACCGGCCGGCCGGCTTCTCGGACGCCCTGTCGGAACGGGGAACGGCACTCATACAGGAAGCGTACCCGGGCCTGCTGACACGCACGTAAGCACTGCTGCGGCACCCCGTCCGGCCTCGACTACTTCTCGAAGCGGTACCCCATCCCCGGCTCGGTGACGAAGTGCCGGGGGTGCGAGGGGTCCGTCTCCAGCTTGCGGCGCAGCTGCGCCATGTAGACCCGCAGATAGTTGGTCTCGGTGCCGTAGGAGGGGCCCCAGACCTCCTGGAGGAGCTGCTTCTGGCTGACCAGGCGTCCCGTGTTGCGCACCAGCACCTCAAGGAGGTGCCACTCGGTGGGGGTGAGACGGACGTCGCGGCCGTCGCGGTGGACCTTCTTGGCCGCCATGTCCACGGTGAAGTCCGCCGTCTCGACGATGCCCTCGTCCTCGCCGCCGCCGGTGGGCTCGGCCCGCCGCACGGCCGCCCGGAGGCGGGCCAGGAGCTCGTCCATGCCGAAGGGCTTGGTCACGTAGTCGTCGGCGCCCGCGTCGAGCGCCTCGACCTTCTCGTCGGAGGAGTGGCGCGCGGACAGCACCAGGATCGGCACGCGCGTCCAGCCGCGCAGTCCCCTGATGACCTCGACGCCGTCCATGTCGGGCAGGCCCAGGTCGAGGACGACCACGTCGGGGTGGCGGGCGGCGGCGAGCTGGAGCGCCTGGGCGCCGTCGCCGGCCGCGTCCACCTCGTACTTGCGCGCCTTCAGGTTGATGACGAGGGCGCGGACGATCTGCGGCTCGTCGTCGACCACGAGCACCCGGGTCATGCGTGCCTGCCTCTCTGCGTCGTTTCCGGGGCGGCGGCCGCCGCCCGGGGGGTGCGGGGCGCCGCCCGCAGGGTGAGGACCATGGTCAGGCCGCCGCCCGGAGTGTCCTCCGCGGTCAGTGTGCCGCCCATGGCCTCGGCGAATCCGCGTGCCACGGCGAGCCCGAGGCCCACCCCGGCGCCGCGCGGGGCGTCCCCGTACCGCTGGAACGGGGCGAAGATGCGGTCCTTGGCGTCGTCGGGGACGCCCGGCCCGCGGTCGACGACCCGCAGCTCGACGCGGGCGCCCAGGGCGCTGGCGGAGACGAGGACGGGGGCGCCGGACGGGCTGTACTTGACGGCGTTCTCGACGATGTTGGCGACGGCGCGCTCCAGGAGGCCCTTGTCGACGGTGACCATGGGCAGCGTCTCGGGCACGTCCAGTTGCACGCTCAGGTCGGGCTCCGGTACGCCGACGAGGGCCAGCGGAACCACCTCGTCGAGGTCGATCTCCCGGATCAGCGGGTTGACGGTGCCGGTCTGGAGGCGCGACATGTCGAGCAGGTTGCCGACGAGGTGGTCGAGGCGGTCCGCGCCCTCCTCGATGCCGGCGAGCAGCTCGGCCTGGTCCTCGGGCGACCAGTCGACGTCCTCGGAGCGCAGCGAGGACACGGAGGCCTTGATGCCGGACAGCGGGGTGCGCAGGTCGTGGCTGACGGCGGCGAGCAGGGCGGTGCGGATGCGGTTGCCCTCGGCGAGCGTGCGGGCCTGGTCGGCCTCGGACTGCAGGCGCTGGCGGTCGAGGACGACGGCGGCCTGTGCGGCGAAGGCGGCGAGCACGCGCCGGTCCTCTGCGGGCAGCACCCGGCCGGACAGGGCCAGGACCATGTCGTAGCCGCCGCCGACGGGCATGTCGACGTCGGCGTCCTCGGGGCGGCCCGGCGGGTGCGGCCCGACGCTGCCCGCGACGCTCCACGGCTCGGCGTCGGCGGGCCGCTCCATGAGGGCCACGGACTCCATCGCGAAGGTCTCGCGGACGCGCTCCAGGAGTTCCTCGAGGCTGGTCTCGCCGCGCAGGACGCTGCCCGCGAGGAAGGAGAGGATCTCGGACTCGGCGCGCAGTCTGGCGGCCTGGTGGGTGCGGCGGGCGGCGAGGTCGACAACGGAGGCGACGGACACGGCGACGCCCACGAAGATCGCGATGGCGACGATGTTCTTGGGGTCGGCGACGGTGAACAGGTGTTTGGGCGGGGTGAAGAAGTAGTTCAGGAGGAGGGAGCCGAAGGCCGCGGAGGCGAGCGACGGGAGGAGCCCGCCCACCAGCGCCGCGGCCACCGTCAGCGACAGGAACAGCAGCATGTCGTTGGCGAGGCCCAGGTCGGTGGCGACGTGCGTGAGCGCGAGCGAGAGCAGCGCGGGCCCGCCGATGCCGACGAGCCAGCCCCACACGATCCGGGAGCGGCCGAGGCGGGCGCCGCGCGCGACAGGCAGCCCGCGCCCCTTGGCGACCTCCTCGTGCGTGACGATGTGGACGTCGAGGTCGGGTCCCGACTCGCGCGCGACGGTGGCGCCGACGCCGGGGCCGAACATGTACTGCCAGGTCTTGCGGCGCGAGGAACCGAGCACGATCTGGGTCGCGTTGACGCCGCGCGCGAACTCCAGGAGCGCGGAGGGGATGTCGTCGCCGACGACGTGGTGGAAGGTGCCGCCGAGGTCCTCGACGAGCGTGCGCTGGACGGCCAGCTCCTTGGGCGAGGCCGCGGTCAGGCCGTCGCTGCGCGCGATGTAGACGGCGAGGACCTCGCCGCCCGCGCCCTTCTCGGCGAGCCGGGCCGCGCGCCGGATGAGGGTACGGCCCTCGGGTCCGCCGGTGAGGCCGACGACGATGCGCTCGCGGGCCTGCCAGGTGGAGCGGATGTCGTGCTCGCCCCGGTACTCCTGGAGGTACTCGTCGGCGCGGTCGGCGACCCAGAGCAGGGCGAGCTCGCGCAGCGCGGTGAGGTTGCCGGGGCGGAAGTAGTTGGACAGGGCCGCGTCGACCTTGTCCGGCTGGTAGATGTTGCCGTGGGCCATGCGGCGGCGCAGTGCCTGGGGCGACATGTCGACGAGTTCGATCTGGTCGGCGCGGCGGACGAACTCGTCGGGGACGGTCTCCTGCTGGCGTACCCCGGTGATGGCCTCGACGACGTCGCCGAGTGACTCCAGGTGCTGGATGTTGACGGTGGAGACGACGTCGATCCCGGCGGCGAGGAGGTCCTCGACGTCCTGCCAGCGCTTGGCGTGGCGGGAGCCCGGCACGTTGGTGTGGGCGAGCTCGTCGACGAGGGCCACGGCGGGGGCGCGGCGCAGCACGGCGTCCACGTCCATCTCGGGGAAGACGCCGCCGCGGTACTCGATCTCCTGGCGCGGGATCTGCTCGAGGCCGTGCAGCATCACCTCGGTGCGCGGCCGGTCGTGGTGCTCGACGAAGCCGATGACGCAGTCGGTGCCGCGCTCGACGCGGCGGTGGGCCTCGGACAGCATCGCGTAGGTCTTGCCGACCCCCGGTGCCGAACCGAGGTAGATACGGAGCTTGCCGCGTCCCATGGCCTCATCGTCTTCCTGTCACTGCCGCGCGCAGTGTCGCCGTGTCGACCCTACGGCCAGGAATTCTCGCAAATCGGACATGATGCTGGTGGGCGGGCGGCTTTGACACAACCCTGATGCGGGCCGCGCGGCGCGTCGGGCGCGTCAGTGCTCGACGATCTCGCCGTCGCTGAGCTCCAGGACGCGGTCGGCGAGGTCGAGCAGCGTCGCGTCGTGCGTGGCGACGAGCGCGGTGACGCGCTCGCTGCGGACGACGGCCCGCAGCAGTTCCATGACGGCGAGGCCGGTCCCCGCGTCGAGCTGTCCGGTGGGCTCGTCGGCGATGAGCAGGGCCGGGGTGTTGGCGAGGGCGCGGGCGATGGCGACGCGCTGGCGCTGGCCGCCGGAGAGCTCGCCGGGCCGCTGTCCGGCGTGCCCGTCGAGGCCGACGAGGGAGAGCAGCAGTTCGACGCGCTCCTCGCGCTCGCGCGGGTCGGCGCCGCGCATCCGCATCGGGATGCCGACGTTCTCGGCGGCGGTGAGGATCGGGATGAGCCCGAAGGACTGGAAGATGAAGCCGATGCGGTCGCGGCGCAGCTCCAGCAGGCCGTTCTCGCCGAGCTCCGAGAGGTCGCGCCCGTCGACCGTGATGCGTCCACGGTCCGGCTCGTCGAGGCCGCCGACGAGGTTGAGCAGGGTCGTCTTGCCGGAGCCCGAGCGGCCCTTGAGGGCGACGAGCTCGCCGCGCGGGATCTCGAAGGAGACGCCGCGCAGGGCGTGCACGGCGGCGGCGCCGGAGCCGTAGGAGCGGTGCAGGTCCTCGACGACGATCATGGGGCCCTGCGCGCCCTGGTCCAGGACGGCGGTGCTCGTCTCGGCGCTCTCGCTCATCGGTGCCGCTCCCCCGTACGTACGTTCCCGGCCGGGCGCCAGTATGGCTGGTGGGCGCCCGGCCGGGCAATGGTCGAGACCAGCGGGCGGTCCCGGCCGGCGGGGCACGACCGCGAGGTCGGGCCACGGGGTCGGGCCGCGGGGTCAGCCCGTGTTCTCGGCGTGGGTGAGGGTCTCCCACGCGACGAACAGGTTGTTGGAGCCCGCGGGCCGCTGCTGCTCGGTGAGCTTCTGGGTGTTCGTCATGGCCGTGCCGAGGCGGGTGTGCAGGGCGTTGTAGCCGACCTCGGTGACGGGTCCGAGACCGCGGGTGACGCTTCCGCCGCACAGCCAGCTCGGCGGCGCCTCGCCCAGCTGGTACTTGGACTGGAAGCCGAGCGCCTGCCGCAGCCGCTCGCCGACGTCCGTGCCGTACAGGTCCTGGCCCTGGATCCGGCTGGTCTCGGCGATGTGCGAGATCGAGGAGATGCCGTACCCGGTGTGGGTGAAGTCCCGGCAGGTCTCCTGGGTCAGGCCGGTCACGAACGTCGACTGACCCTGCCAGTACTTGACGATCTTGTCCTTGGTGTCGAGGTGCTGGCTCGGCACGGTCTTGGGCAGCGCGCCGTCCGACTCCAGGTAGACGTAGGCGGCCGTGCGCGTGCGGAAGGTCACCATCGCCTTGTCGTACGAGGCCTTGTCCTCGAGGAAGACGGAGATGCCGACGGCGGCCTCCGTCATCGTCAGCTCCCAGTTGCCGTTGGAGTTCGAGCCGTTGATGACCTTCGGCAGGTAGACGTCCCGCAGCATGGTCCTGAACCGGTTCTCGTTCGCCCAGCCGCCGTCGTACGTGTACTTGATGATCTCGGCGGCCTTGGGCCAGGAGGAGCCCGCCCAGCCGGTCTGCAGCGGTGCGTTGCTGTTGGTGTGGTCCTTGATCGTGCCGGACCAGGCGTCCATGAGCGCGATGGACTTCTTCGCATAGCGCTCGTCACGGGTGAAGTACCAGGCGAGCGCGTCGGTGTACGCCGCGATGGCGTCCTCGCGCTCGTCGGTGCAGCCGTAGTTGGGGTTGGAGTACGAGCCGCACTCGACGGTCGCGCGGGGCTTGGGCGTGCGGTTCAGGTCGGCGTACTTGCTCGCCATCATCTGGTCGAAGGCGCTCTTCCAGGGCTGGGCGCCGGCGTCGACCTTGTTCTTGGCGAAGTCCAGCTGCCCCTGGGAGACGGTCACTCCGGGGTGGGCGAAGGCGGCGGGTGCGGCGTCGGCGCGCTCCGCGCCGGGCCAGGCGACGACTCCGGCGACCAGGGCGGCGACGGAGGTGGCGAGGGTGGCAAGCAGGGCGGTTCGCGATCTTCTGTGACGAGCCTGCATGGTGGGGGCCATCCGTTCTCGTATGTGAACGTGGGGCGCCGATATGAACGCGGCGTTGGCCGGTGACCTTAGGTACGGACCAGGCTTCCGTCAAGTGGTGAAGAAAGAAGGGCAGTTGGGAGGCGGGCAGTTGGGAGGCAGGTGCGGCCGGGCAGGGCCCGCCGGATTCGCGCGCGACACCGGATTCGCGCACGACAAAGGCCGGGGGCCGCGCATCCCGTGGGATGCGCGGCCCCCGGCCACGTGCGAAGCGGTCGCGTCAGCGGACCTCGGTGATCTCCGGACCGCGGGCCAGCTGACCCATGCCGCCGGAGAAGCGCGAGCCCTCCTGCGCGTCCTGGGGTGCACCCTCGGCCACCATCTGCGCGTCGTCGGGCAGCTTCAGGACGATCGGGTCGCGCGGGGCCATCGGGCCGTCACCGCGCACCACGACGGTGTCCCGGAAGATCTGCTCGAGGAGCCCGGCCGCCTGCGGCTGGACCGCACCCTGACCGGAGATGACACCGCGCAGGAACCAGCGCGGGCCGTCCACACCGATGAACCGCACCACCTGGAAGCCGCCCGTGCCGTCGGGCAGCTGGACGGGCACCTGGGCCCGCAGCTCCCAGCCGAGCGGGCCCTCGACCTCGTCGATCACTCCACCCTGCTGGGTGATGCCGCTGGCGATCTCCTCGCGGACCTCGCCCCAGATGCCCTCCTTCTTGGGGGCGGCGAAGCCCTGCAGCTGGACCGCGCTGTCCTGGAGGACGACGGTCGCGGCGACGATCGCGTCGCCCGCGACCTCCACGCGCAGCTCCATGCCCTCCACGCCGGGGACGAAGAGACCGCCGAGGTCGACCCGGCCCTCGCCGGGCTCACGGACCTCCGAGGAGTCCCAGGGGCCGTCGGGACGCGGCTCGGGCTCGAGCCGCACACGATCCTGCTCCCCGTCGACCTCGGTGTCGACGCCGTCGACCTGCTCGGTCTCGCCCGCCGCGTCCACTGCGTCCTCAGCGGAGCCGTTCTTCTTGCGACGTCCGAACACGTCACTGTCCTTCCCGGTCGGATACGACCGAAGCGTATCGATTCCCACCCTTTGAACCGCCTGTGCCCTCATGGGCGCCGGTGGTGCCGCCCACGGAGGCGTGTCCACCGGTGGACCCGAAGCCCCCCTCGGCCCGCACGGAGTCGGGAAGCTGCGCCACCTCGCGGAAGCGCACCCGCTCGACCTGCTGGACGACCAGTTGGGCAATCCGGTCGAAGCGCTCGAACCGCACGCTCTCGCGCGGGTCGAGATTCACCACGATCACCTTGATCTCTCCACGGTACCCGGCATCCACCGTCCCTGGGGCATTCACCAGGGCGACACCGCAGCGTGCGGCGAGACCGGACCGTGGGTGCACGAAGGCCGCGTACCCCTCGGGCAGGGCGACGGAAACACCCGTCGGCAGAACCGCGCGCTCGCCGGGCGCCAACTCGCACGCCTGCGTGGTGCGCAGGTCCGCGCCCGCGTCACCGGGGTGCGCGTACGCGGGCAGCGGCACGTCGGGGTCGACGCGCGTCAGGAGCACGTCGAGGGGCTGGTGCGTCACGGGTTCACCTCGAAGGCACGGGTGCGCCGGATCTGGTCCGGATCGA
>NZ_WWIA01000371.1 GCF_009870065.1 Streptomyces sp. SID5785
TGACGATGGCGACCTTCTTCATGCTGCTCCAGCGTAGAGATGTTCGGATGTCCGGCGAACCCATCCTCTGGTACATGCCCGGAGGATCCGCGCGCGGTGGTCGATCGAGAGGTCTGCATCAGGCAGCTCCCCCGCTCGGTCGCGCCGACCTGTACGAGGCAGTGCAGGACGGACCCCAGGGTGTGACCTGCTTGCTCAGGCCGAACAGGCGCAGGCGGTCAACACACGCGGAGATCGGGGCGGCGTGCTGCTCGGTGCCGGCGACCTCGCGCCGGTAGGACGGCACCGGAAACCTGAAGGTCTGCTCCGTCTCCGTCACCACCACAGGCACGACTGTCAGGTCGGTGACTTCCGGTCGTCGGGTCGGGCGAGACCGGAGCAGCACCGCAGCCGACCCCACAAGTTCGGCAGCCGCTCACTCTTCAGCAGCGTACGAGAACTCGGTTGCCGGCCCATCCCGCGTTTTTCAAGGCATCGGCACGCCCGCTGGGACGGGCCAGCGTTTACCTCCCATCCACGTCAGCCTCACCTTGACCACCGCGAAGAGACAGACGTCGGAGCCTGTCAGCGGGTTGGACGAACCATCACCGTCAGCCGAGGGGACGTCGGTGATGGCTGACTGTGCCCGATGTCCTTGTAGCCCCACGATTGATAGAGCGCGTGGACCTTACCGTCTCCTACCGCCGGGTTGACCATGAGAGTCACGTACGGTTCGTCGCGGCCCGCAAGAAGCCGGTCGTGGATGCGCCTTGCAACGCCCGTGCCTCGCCAGCTGGGACGTACGCCGATCTCCTTCAACGCCACGACCGGCTGCTCGGTATAAGTCTCACTCGGGGCGGGGTCCATGCGCTGCCAATACCGGTCCCCGTCCTCGATCCTGTTTCCGTACGCATAGCCCACGGGGTGCTCTCCGGCGTAGGCGAGTACAGCCTGGAAGCCGGGTTCAGCGCCGTGGCGGTCCAGCCGCTCCCCGAACGATGAGACCGCGTAGTTCGCCAGGTGCAGCAACGGAGCGCGCACTTCGGCGTAGACATCAAGCAAGTCGCCGCGGGCTGGCTCCAGGTCAGTGAACGATCGGAGTTCGATGACGGGTACCTCGGTGGGAGGGTTCCCGCGGGAGCTGTGAACGCTCCCTTGGGACGGACACGGACTATTTCTTGGTCCAGTAGTCGGCCAACATCTCCCCAGGCCAGTTCGGTTCACGTACGGGCCCGCGAGGCCCCATCTCTGCGAAGTACGGCGAGAGGTCGTAGATCTTCGTTCCGACAACGGCGTCCAGGTCAGCGACGCGAAGGCGAAGGCCGTCAACCTCAAGCAGCCGCGGGAACGACTGCGCGAGCTGGTTCGGCCTGCGGTGGTTTCGGTGGGCGAAGGTGCCGGTGGCCGGCCAGGCCGCGTTCCCGCGGGGGCTTCGAGCGTGGTACTCCACGTCCTCGGGCGAGGCCTGATCGAAATGCCACAAGACGATCAGGTGCGAAAATTCAGGGAGGCCCTGCACGGCGTCGAGGGGAAACTTCTCGTCGAGCTGGATCACCGACTCGATGCCGCCCCAGTAGTCGTCTGCCACCTCAGCACGGCCCTCGACGACTTCCCCGATCGGCTCGATCTCCAACGCCATGTCCTAGCCCTCCTGCTCCACCGCCAACATCGTTGCGGATCAATCTACTTCGGACAGATACGCCGCTGCTCGGGCGTCGAGAACGCCAACGGCCGGAATGCCCCGCCGGTGGTACGGGGTGAGCAACGTGCGCATGTCCTCAACCGCCTGCCGCGCTCGGCCGGAGTACATGCCCTCTTCCATGGCGTCCAAGACCCTCGTCCACGTTGCGCAGGCCTCTTCGACTCTCCCTTGACCGATCTGCGTTGCCCCCATGTATCCAAGGGTCACGGCGTGCGTGCGTCGGAACGCAGCCCCGCGCGTTCGTACAGATCGACGAAACTGCGTGATGGCACGCTTCGGGTCGCCCAGGTCCCGGAGTGTGCACGCCGTCTCGTGCGCGAGAGACGCCTCTCCGAAGAAGAAGGTTCGATCCGGCTCCCGAATGCCGTCGTGGGCCTCCCTCAGATCATCCTCGGCAACGAGCAGCGCGTGGGCGGCCTGCTTGTTCTGCTTGTTCGCGGCGAGAGCGCGCGCGTGCACAACGCCGAGCAGAGCCCGCTCTCGCGGCGTGGCAGCGGCATACCGTTCGCCGTGCACCGACGCCTGCGCGATCTCCAGCGCTTCACCCCGGAACCCCAGGTCCAGCGCCTGGTGAGCCATCGCCCTCAGAATGTGCCCGCTCAACGGTGCATCACCCGCCTTGGCCGCCAGCTTGACCGCAGCGTTGAAGCGCCTGAGCGCCACATCGTGCTCACTGTTGTCGAACGCCATCCAGCCGGATACGTAGGTTAGCTCCGCGACCGCGCCAAACATGTCGCGCCGAACGCGATCATTGGGGAAGCGTCCCTTGAGGAACGGAGCGGCCTCGCCTTCCAGGTATTCGTCGAGCGCCCGTCTGCCGTGCCCACCACCCCGACGCTGATCCATGCTTGAGAACGCCACGGTGAGCTCGCGTACGGTGCCCACGTCGCCGCTGCCGACACGCTTCCCGGATGCCGGCGCGTCGCCCTTCGGCGGCTCCGACATGGTTTCCCACCAGGTCGAGTCAGGCAGCGCGAGCGCTGCGGCGGAGTACACCCCGCCTGCAAGAAGGCGACGCCGGCTCGCGTCCACTCCACTCCCCAGTTCGCTCAGCGCGATCACCGGATCGACGCGCCAGTCCAGCGCCTCCTGCGCTGGTGAGGTAGGAACTGCGAACCCGGCCTCTTGTGGCGTAATTGCACGCTTCAGACGGCGGGACAGCGCCTCGCACAACATAGCGGGCGCTACGCCCGACGGTTCGGTGCCCTCGACCCACGCGGATACGTGGGTACGCCCGATTTTGGAGTTCTCTACTCGCTCCCCGGTCAGGGTCTCCCCGGCAACTCGGTTGTACCCGGCGGCGGCCTGCGCTCGTGACCAGCCCGCTTCCACCAGTAGCGCCTGGAGCCGCTCGTTTCTCTCGCGCGCCATCGTGCGCCCCCGCAATGGAAAACGATCTTTGGTCAGTTTGTTCAACCTGGCTTGGCAGCGTGCCGTCCCCGGCACGCTCACTCACGCTACCGGTCAACTTCACTCTGTGTTGCTGGCGTTGGCGGAAAGTCAGCCATCCGAGGACCTGGTTCCCGGAGATGATCTTTGTTCACTTTGTTCACCCTGGGCCTCTTGCACCGGTACCCGCGACAGTGCCTGAGCGGTTCGCTTGTTGTGCCAGCCACACGATGAGCAGGAGCGCCCCACATGAACTCCTTAACTGGCCCCAGCACTATGAGCGTCGGCAACTTGGCGACCCTCGGGCAGCAGGGGTGGAGCAAGTCCACGCGTCGACCCCCCGCCCGGCTCACCACGATGCCGCCCCTCATCCCGTCGGAGATCGCCGCCGCAGGCGAGCGTGAGCCGCATGTCGTGCCGCGTCTCCGCCGCATCGGAGCCGAGTGGCTGCGGCACTCGTGCTGGATGCCAGAAGAGCGCGTGGAGAACGTACTTGTCGTCCTCTCCGAGTTGCTCACAAACGCCGTTCTGCACGGCAAGGGACACTCGGTGGGCTACCGCAGTTGGTCCCCGCAGCCGGGCTTGATCCGGTTCGAGATCGACAGCGGGACAGAGACCGAGGAGCCGCCTCGGCCGCAGATGGTCCCGCCGACGCAGGAGTCCGGCCGCGGTCTGCTCCTCACCTCCAAGATCGTCGAGGAACTGGGCGGCGACTGGGGCTTCACCAGCCACGGCGCCACCGCTTGGTGCTGCCTACCGATCCACGACGAACAGCCTGCGAGCGGGCGGAAGGAACTGTGAGCGCCGCAACCGTGATCGAGGCGCCGGCTGCGGAGGCACCATCGGGCACGCCAGTAGCCGTCTACGCGTGCCCGACCAGCCCCGCCTTCCGGGACTCGGCTCTGCCTGGGGTCGCAGACTTCGTCCCGAGGCACGGGTGGGCGCCAGTCGAGACCCTTATCGACATCGCGGAGCTCGCGTCACCAACCGGCGAGCGTCCCGAGCGGGCGAAGGCGCTGTCCCTGGTGACGCTTGGCAAGACGCGGGACGTCGTGAAACCGAGCCATTCGATGCTCTGGCACGGCGCGGAGGAGCGTGCAGAGATCATCGACTGGCAGGAGCGCACGGGCGCGTGGGTGTCGAGTCCGTGGAACACGGTCGATGTGGCACCCCGACTTGGCCAGTTACGTCCGGCGCGGACTGTGCTGTGAACGCCGGTGTTCGCCGGCGTCGCGCGCGCGGCCGCCAGCTTCTGCGATTGCCGCGGCTGCGGTGGGTGGTGCGCCATCCAGTGCAGTACCTGGCCATGCTCGGCTTCGGCCCGGTCCAGCTCATCCTCCTGCCGACGCTCGTCAGCGGAGTCGCCGTCTTGGTGGTGACGTTGAAGCTAGACACCTCCTGAACTGGGGCTCCCCGATGAGGGAGTCGGCGCAAAGCCCTGCCTGCGCCCCGGCCGCGCTTCTGTGGGGGAGGTCGCGACCGGCCTTCGGGCCCGCCCACTGTCAGAGCAGGGCGGTGCAATACCCGGGGACGGCCCTGCCACAAGGGTCCAACCGGAAGGGGCGTGGGGGGGGAGATCCCCCGGTCTCCCCACACGCCGTCACCTGCATGAGAAGGGACGTCCGTGGAGGCCTTCGCCAAGCTCCGCAGCCGCCAGACCGGTGTGGCGTCGCGAATACCCATTACGTCCCGCGACGCGGGCCACACCAATCCAGTCGCATGACCAACTGACGAAGGACTGCTTCCCCCGTGACAGACATCCCGACCGACGCGACCGAGACCACCAGCCTGCGCAACAAGATGATCGACCAGCTTCGTGACGAGGGCTGGATCACTTCACCCGAGGTCGAGGCCGTGATGCGGAAGGTGCCGCGCGAGCGGTTCACCCCGCCCGGCACCGCCCTGGCTGACGTGTACAACCCGTGGGACGCGGTGGTCACCCAGACCAACGAGCACGGCGTGCATACCAGCTCCGTTTCCGCCCCGCAGGTCCAGGCGTTCATGCTCGAACAGGCACAGGTACGCCCCGGCATGAAGGTACTGGAGATCGGCTCGGGCGGCATGAACGCGGCCTACCTCTCCGAGCTCGTCGGCCCGACCGGCACGGTGGTCACCGTCGACATCAGTTCCGAGATCACCGAGACTGCGGCTCGTCTGCTCGCAGAGAACGGGTACGAGAACGTTCGCGTCGTCACCGCGGACGCCGCCGAGCCGATCCCCGGCGTAGGGGTGGCCGACGTCATCCTGGTCACGGTCGGGGCCTGGGACATCCCACCTGCTTGGACCTACCAGCTTCACCCCCAGGGGCGGCTCGTCGTCCCCCTGCGCGCCCGCGGCCTGACTCGCTCCATCTCGTTCGTCATGCAGGGGGATCACCTGGAGTCGACGTCCGCGAAGCAGTGCGGCTTCGTGGCCATGCAGGGCAGCACCGAACATCACGAACAACTGCTCCTCGTCGCAGGCACCGAGGAGATCGCGCTGCGGTTCGACGACGGACTGCCGATCGAGCCCAGCCAACTCGACAACGCGGTGAAGACGGAGCGGATCGAGCAGTGGAGCGGCGTGACGCTCGGCCGCCGAGAGCCGTTCGGCTCGCTCCAACTGCACCTGGCCATCACGGTGCCCGGCTTCTGCACCATGACGGTCGACCAGGACTTGGATTCCGGCATCGTCGTCCCCAACCGCCACGGGTTCTCGCTTGCCGCCGTGGATGGGGACTCCTTCGCCTACCTCGTGTTCCGCCCGGCCGGGGACGACGACGTCGAATATGGCGTCCACGCCCTGGGCAATCACGCGCAGCAGCTAGCCGACACGCTCATCGCGACTCTGCACGACTGGGACGCGCACCACCGCGGCGACTCCACCCCGATCTTCCGGGTCTATGCGGCCGGTACCCCGGACGACCAGGTCGTCGGCGACCGAGTCGTCGACAAGGTACACAGCCGCATCTCGCTCTCCTGGCCCGCGGCCTGACCGCCGCGCCGCCAGGTCGTCATGCACCACTCCACCAGTTACGGAGAGTGATCCACATGTCCGCTCCTGCCACCGTGCTCGACAAGCCCGCCGTGCAGTTCGCCGACGACGACTTCGCGCCCCTGGACGTGAGGGTCGTCGTGGCCGCCCATCCGATCGGCCGGCTGATGTGCTCCACAAGCGACGGCTGCGGCAACACCTGCGGCGGCAACGCGTCCTCGTGCAGCTCCCTCGTGCGCGACCCCGAGTGACCGCCCACTGATCAGCAAGGCCAGCGGGGGCGCCACGACTTCGTGGCGCCCCCGCGCTCCTTGGTTCTCCCGCACCGGAAGGAACACACCATGGCCCTAGACGTCAGGTACCGGTGGACTGGAGCCGCGGTGCTCCGCGCCACCACCGAGCCCGCTCCCGCCGTCATACCTCACGCCCTCAACCTGGATGATGCTGCTGTCAGTCGAGCGTGGCTGACGCGTCTCTTCGAGCGCCCAGAGGTTCGCAACGCGCTGTTCGCCGCCAGCCCGGTCCTGACCCGCACCGTCGAATCCATCGTGGGCGGCACCTCGGTACGGCCCCGACAGGTGCGCCGTGCTGCCCTGTCCGTCGCCTCATATCTCCTGCGCTGGCAGCACCGGCCCACGCCCTTCGGCCTGTTTTCCGGGGCCGCCGCGCTCACAGCCGGCCAGTCTCCACGGGCCCAGTGGGGCATCGCTCACCACGTGACGCTCCGGGCGGACGGCGAATGGATCAGCGACGTGATCAAGGCCCTGGAGAGCGATCCCGAAGTCCTCGACGCCCTGTACGTGACCGCCAATGACACCGTCCACGTCCGCGGGAACCGGCTCGTCGCTCCCGGGGTACCCGCCGACGGACACGACCGGCTGATGGCCCCCGTCGAAATGACACTGCGCCCGACGCGCCCGGTCGTGGCCGCCCTGGAGACTGCTGCCTCTCCCCTGCGGTACGGCTCTCTGCGCGACGAACTGACCATCGCGTTCCCGGCCGGCGCCGGAAGCAAGCTCAACGCGGTGCTGCACAGCCTGATCACGCACAACCTACTCATCACCAGCCTGCGCCCGCCCATGACCGTCCTGGATCCGCTCGATCACATCTGCCAGGAACTGAAGCGGATCGACGCTCACTCCATGCGCTTCAGCGGAGCCCTGGCCCGAGAGTTGTACGACCTGCGCGATGACCTCGCCGCGCACGCCGCACCGGCCGCTGGAACCGATCTGCGTGAGCTCACGCGCCGAATGCATCAGCACTCGCAGATCGCGCCGCTTCCCGTGGTCGTCGACACCACCCTGGACTGCGACGTCCAGGTGCCGGTCGACGTCGTCACAGAAGCAGAGACCGCGGTGAGCGTCCTGCACCAGGTCAGCCCCCGGCCCTACGGACATGATCTGTGGCGCTCCTATCACTGGCGCTTTCGCGAGCAGTACGGGCCCGGCGCCCAGGTTCCCGTCCTCACCCTGCTGCGAGACAGCGAACTCGGTTGGCCCGCCGAGTATGTCGGCGCCGAGCGCCGACGAGCCCCGGCGAGCATCACCGAACGCGATCGGGTCCTGCTCCGGCTTCTCCAACAGACCCAGATGGCGGGCTGCGGCGAGCTCGTCCTCGACGCTACGGCGGTAAGCGAACTTGCCCAGGCCGCCGGAGAGGAAGACCGGGCCTACAGCGACCGCAGCGAGTTCGCCTTCCAGATCCACGCCCGATCCACCCGGGCTCTGGCCCAGGGCGATTTCCTGCTGGAAGCCGTAGGCGTGCCACGGCCCGGGAGCAGCATGCTGGGCCGCTCCGCCCATCTCCTGTCCCCGGACGCCCGCCAGCAAATCGCTGACTCCTACGCGGCCCGGCCGGAGATCATCACCGCGCAGCTCTCGTTCAGCCCGCGGCGGCGCCGCAACGAGAACATCACCCGCACCGGGCCGCTGATGCCGTTCGTGATCCCGATCGGCGAGCACCCGCCTGCGGCGGGAGAGGTGATCTCCCTGGGGGATCTGGCGGTGACTGCGAATGCCAGGCACCTGTTCCTCATTCAGATCTCGACCGGCCGCGTCGTAGACGTGCGGGTGCCGCACGCGCTGGAGGCCGGCATCCAGACTCCTCCACTGGCCCGCTTCCTGGCCGAGATCGCAGGCGCCCGCCGATCCGCCTACGGCGAGTTCGACTTTGGCGCTGCCGCTCGCCAGCCGTACCTGCCTCGAGTCCGCTATGGCCGTACCGTTCTCAGTCCGGCCCGATGGCTTCTGGCCCGGGGCGATCTGCCCGGCCGCAACGCCTCCTTCACGCACTGGGATGCGCAACTCGCCGCATGGCAGGTTCGCTTGAACGTGCCTCAGCGCGTGGCCGTGGAGCAGTACGACCAGCGGCTTCCTCTGCATCTGGACCACCCGGTACATGGGCGCCTGCTGCGGGCCGCGCTGGACGGAACCGAGGAATTGGAGCTGCACGAGCTCCCCGACGCGGACGCACACGGCTGGATCGGACGCGCGCACGAGATCGTGCTGCCCTTCGTCCGCCAGCAGCCGGCGTCTGTCACCGATCCGGTGCCGCAGGCACGCACGGTCGCTCCCGCCGAGCTGTACTTGCCCGGCGGAGGCGACGTCCTGCGCATGCATCTCCACACCCATCCAAGCCGTTTCGACGAGATCCTTCTGACCTGGATCCCGCGACTGTTGGACAGGCTCGGCGGAGAGGTGCCGTGGTGGTTCGCCCGGCAGCGGGACCTGTCCCGCCCGGAAGACGGCCAGCACCTTGAAGTGACCCTGCATCTGAACGGCGGCTGGGGGACGGCCGCTGCGGCGATGAACGGCTGGGCGCGCGAGCTGCACGACGACAACCTGCTTGCCCGCCTGACGCTGGAGCCCTATCGGCCTCAGACTGGCCGCTACGGGACCGCGGAGGCACTGGACGCCGCGCACCACGTCTTCTGCGCCGAGTCCCGCTTGGCCGTCGAGCAGATCCGCCACGCCGAAGAGACCGACGTCGCACGGGAAGCACTCACCGCATGGGGGCTGCTCGGCATCGTCACCCAGGTCCTGGACTGCGTCGACGCCGGACTGCACTGGCTGATCGCGAACACCCCCGCCCACGGACGGCCGGACCGGGATCTGCGCCGACAGGTCATCCACCTGTGGGACGAGTCCCCTCCAGCCGACGCCGCGATCACCGCTGCGTGGAACACGCGGTGCGAGGCCCTGTTCGCCTACCGCCTCGCCCTCCTGAATCAAGAGCACGACCCGTGCACCGTCGTGCGCTCCTTGCTGCACCAACATCACGTCCGCGCCCTGGGCGTCGACCCGAAAGCGGAGGCCACCGTGCTGCACCTGGCCCGAACCGTCGCCCTACGTCACGCGCATGTCCAGGCCTCCCGATGAACGCCCCCGTCTGCCACGTTCACGGCGTGATCGAGGAGTTCGCAGCGCACCTCGACGAGTACACCTGGCCCGAGAAGCCGTGGGCCGGGCAATCCCTCGCTTCGGGAGCTGCAGGTATCGCCCTGTTCCACAGCGAGCACGCCGCCCGATGCCTGGCCGACTGGGGCTCCGCACATCAGTGGATCGGCCATGCCGCAGCTGGTGGCGTCAGCGTCGAGGACACCACCGGTCTCTACATCGGGGCCACCGCCGTAGCCTTCGTTTTCCACGGCGTTCCCCACCGCAGAACCGGCCTCTACAGAGACGCCCATGAGGCCCTGCACGAACACGTGCTCGCCCTGGCTCATAGGCGCACCGAAGCGGCAACCAAACGGATAAGCCGACGGCAGCCGGCCGCATTCTCCGAGTACGACACGTTCTACGGGCTCACCGGCATCGGCGCCTACCTGCTGCGCACCGACCCCAGCAGCAGCGCCATGGAGCGCGTCCTCGACTACCTCGTGGCCCTGACCCAACCCATCGACGCACACACGCCCGGCTGGTGGGTGGACCACGACCCGCGGCGCGAGCATGCGATGCCCGGTGGTCACGGCAACTTCGGTGCGGCCCACGGCATCACCGGCCCCCTGCTCCTGCTGGCTCAAGCCCTGCGTCGCGGCCACAGCGTGCCAAGGCAAGCGGAGGCTGTACGGACGATATGCGACCACCTCGACACCTGGCGCCAGGAAAGCGACGCCGGACCCTGGTGGCCCGAACACATCACGCTGGCCGACGTCGAGACCGGCCGCCCTCACCAGCGTCACCCCGGCCGCCCGAGCTGGTGCTACGGCACGCCCGGCATCGCCCGAGCTGGGCAACTCGCCGGGATCGCGCTCAACGACACTGCCCTGCAGACCTTCTACGAGGACGCCCTGTATCGGTGCCTCAATGACCCGGCCCAACTCGCCACGATCACCGATACGAGCCTGTGCCACGGCTGGGCGGGCCTCTACCAGACCGCATTCCGCGCAGCCCAAGACGCCCCCCGCCTGCACACGCTCCTGCCCTCACTGGGCAACCGCCTCCTGGCCGCTGCCGCCCCCGGCACCGACAAAGGGCCCGGCTTTCTTGAGGGCGATGCCGGATGCGCGCTCGCCCTCATCACCCTCGCCACCGCCACACCGTCAATCACCGGATGGGACTCATGCCTGCTCATCGACTGACCCCCAGGAGCTATCCGCGCACCACGGGTGAGGTGACCAATGCCGTCTTGGACGTGCTCTCCGGACAGTCGCTGGACAAGACGGCGCTCCGTGCCGGGATGACAACGGCCAGCCTGGCCGATGCCGTTGACGCCTTCGTCGCGGCCGGATCCGATGCCCTCTTCCGCCACCAGCAACAGCCCAACTGGGCCCAGGTGTATGTGGAGTTCCCCTCCTGGCACGACGCCGACCAGGCCGCTTACGAACACCTCGTGCCGCTGCTTCGTGACCTAGAAGTTGGCGGCGCATCCTCCATGTGGTGGTTCATCCGCAAGCACCCCTACTGGCGGCTGCGGGTGCACACCGAGGGCGAGGAGCGGTTGCGCGCCGAGCTCGGCGCCCGACTCGATAACCTGGTGAAGGCGGGACATCTCCGTTCCTGGCTCCCCGGCCAATACGAGCCGGAGATGGCTGCCTTCGGCGGCCCCGCCGGCATGATGAATGCCCATCTGCTGTTCGCCGCCGACAGCCACCACATCCTCAACCTGCAAGGACTGCCGGAACTCCCACTCGGCCGACGCGAAATCTCGGTGCTGCTCTGCACGGTCATGATGCGCGCCGCCGGCCTGGAGTTCGGCGAGCAGGGCGACGTGTGGGACCGGGTCATCAACGAGGAACAGCGCAACGTCGAGGGTCGCGAGGCGAAGCTCAACACGATGGCCGCAGCAATCCGTCCGCTGCTCCTGACCGACCTCAGCAACGACGGGGCACTCTTCGGGCTCGACGCGCCGCTGCTTCCCGTCGCGGAATGGGCAACCGCATTCCGACTCGCAGGCCAATCCTTCAAGGCAGGGGTGGCAACGGGGACCCTGGAACGCGGCCTGCGCCGCGTTCTCGCCTACCACATCATCTTCCACTGGAACCGGCTCGGCCTCTCCACTGGCGCCCAGAGCGCCCTGGCGCTCGCCGCACGAACTGCGATCTTGGAACCGCCTAGCGCTTGACCCTTGCGCTGCAGCTCCCTGGGCTTTTTCGTTCCTGCGATAGCAGCAGGTCATAAGGCCTACAGCGGCCCTGAACACAGCATTTCACTATCTGCGTCGGCCACTCATCAGTGCCCATATCGCTGAAAGGCGCGGTGGGGCTTCGACCAGCCAACACACCCGCTGTTGGCGGCGCTCATTTTTGCGAATAGGCGGAAGGCGTCACACGGTTGCCGGCGACGATGCCGACGACAACCGCCCGGTCGATACCTGTTCCCTTAGGGCGATGGGTTGTGGTCCATGCGACTTCGTCGACACGCATGTTGCCCTGGGTTTCCTCTTTGGGTGTGAGATCGAGGACGAGGAGCTGGCTGAACGGGGCGTTGGTGATGGTGTACTCAGCCGCCTGGGCAAGATAGCGGTCTTCAAGGTAGGTGGGGTCGTTGTCGGAGCTGTCTTGCTTTATCTCGGTGAGGTAGCGCAGAGCTCCGAAGTGCGTCATGACATCTGCACGCCCCATCCCTATGTCGACGGGTTCTACGAGCACCACGTTGTGAAGTGGACCCGCCTGAAGCCACTGGTGGAAGTCACGTTGAAGATCGGCCTCGACCGGCTTACGAGCCTCCTTGCCCTCCGGCTTGCGCCGATAGTCGAAGGCGGGAGGTTCGCCCTTCTTCGTTGTACCGAAGAGATTGCTGCGAGTGAGATCAGAGCGGCTCTTGAGAAAGAGCAGAGTCTGCTCGACCAGGGCCGAAAACGTCCTGCGTGTCTCCCCAGTGAATGCCTGGTGCGCGGACAGTTGGTTCATCAGCGCATCCAATTTAGGCACGACGAGTGGGTCGGTGGCCTTCAGGCGGGCTATGTCGCTGTCGTAGGCGAGGCCCTCGATGAGGAGAAGCTGGTGATCGTCCAGTGCGAGAGCAATGCTGAGGGCTCGCTCGCCCAGCAGGAGGAGAAGGGTGGGCGCCAGCCGCTGAAGGCGATTCATCCCCGCTCTTGCTCCGCCAGGATCGTCGTCATCGGTCGCGCCGTCATTCGACGAGGTGGCAGCGTCTGCGGGTTCGCGCCGGGCTGCGGTGTCGATAGCTTGAAGGAGAGCCGTGGCGGTGGCCGTGTCAAAATCGCGGGTGACGTGATGGTCTGTCTCTTGTGCGGCGCGGCGTAGTTGCGCCAGGAAGGCCTGCTCGCGCAGGAATCTGTCTTCGATCGCTGGCTGGACAAGATGGGCTAGGCCATGGCTGACACCACTGGCCAAGGGGCAGACGGTTCGGGCGGCACTGTAGGCGCCAAGGACAGTGTCCAGGGCCTGCCAGGCATCCATCCAGGCTTCCTCTTGAAGGGTTGTGGCTGCGGCGCGCAGTTGCAGGATGAGGCGTTGCCAGGCGATCTCGGCCGAGCGACGCGGTTGCAGCCAGGCGGGTTGATGGGTGCCGTGGAGCCAGGCTTCACGCTGATCCACCGCCTGTGCAATCTCGTCGGCCGCCCGCGTGATGGTCGCGGCGTCATGCCGACCGAAGGCCAGGATGGCATCGCACACGGCGGCATAGATGCGGGCGTCGTCGCGGGCCTCTTCGGCCTGGGCTGCGGTTTCGAACTGCTTGCGTGCCAGTACGAGGTGGCTGGTGACGGCGCCCACATCTTGGGAAGACAGAGCTCGACGCAGTAGATCGCAACCGAGCTCGAACATGGCGTCCACATCGGCGGCTTCGTCGTGGGTGAGTTGCTGTAGCAATTCACGCACGGTTTCGGTGATCGTGTCTTCGTCTGCCCAGCGATCGAGGGCGAGGCCGAGCAGACGCGGCAGACGCTCAAGGAAGTCTTCGGGTCCATCGTTCGGCACGTCCTCGATGGCCTGCCACACCTTGAAGGGAGTGACGGCGTCGGCAACCGCGAGGCGGACTGCGCCTTCGAGACGCGCTGCGGCCAGCAGCGGGGCGAGTTCGATCTGCGCGAGCAAGTCGTCCAGCAGTGCTGCGGTCAGGGACTTGCCCAACGCTTTGGCTGCTGTGGGGCTGTGCAGGAGCGCGTCCATGGACGCTGAAAGATGCAGGACGCTGGGCTGCGCGGCCAGTCCATGTGGGAATGCCGCTGCGGCAGACTGCCATTGAGCGTCGCTGCGGTTGAAAGCATCCGCGACGGCTTCGGCCAGGTAGGCAGCGAGGGGGCCGGCAGCCACGTCGCCGGCTTGGCTAGCGACCGCATCCGGGGCAAGGCCGATGGCCGGGAAGGTAATGGCCTTGCCTTCTGAGGCCAGTTCGGAGAGCCGGTCGGCGAGTTGCGGCACAGCATCCGTCCTTCTCTGGCTGACGTGGCGCGTGGTGTCACCACAAGGAGGCGCCGACCTCGGCCTGTCTGATGGTTTGGACCGGCAGCGTGGCCTGCGCGAGTTCGAAGTCTGCGGTGGTGATGACTACCTGCAGGTCGCTCTCGGCCGCGACAGACGCCAGTTCCGTGAAGAGCTTACGGGCGTCGTCGGACTGCATCTCCTCGGACTTGGGACTGTCGATCAGTAGAAGTCCCGGATGCGTCGATACGCCATAGCGCCGGCCAACACGTAGCAAGGCGATGACGACGGCGATCCGTAGCCGCAGACGTGCTCCCGCCGACTGGTCCGTGAACCATTCCTGCTTGCTGCCCATGGGAAAGATCTTCAGGCGAGCACTTCGATCGATTGACACTCTCTCCAGGGAAGGCACACCGAAGAGGGTGGCCAGTTCTGCGATCTCCTGGTTGACCTCTTCGAACAGTGCTGTGGCGGCTGCTTTGCTGTCCTGCTCCAGCAGGACAGCGGCCGCCGTCAGGATGGAGGCGGTCTTTTCTTCCGCAGCATCTGCGGCTGGAGGCTCCGGCTCATGGAAGACGCTGAGAGCCCCTTCGCGGCGTAGTACGTTCTCCTGCGCGGCCAGGCGTGCGGGAAGGTCTGCCGCCGACTGGGCGCGCCGCAACTGCGCTTGAGCAGATTCCAGCTGGTGGGTCAGGCGATCGACTGTTTCCTCTGCACGCTCAAGGGCCTCTTTGGCGACGGCCTCGGCTGATGTGCTTGTCGTCAATCGTTCACGTGCCTCGTCGGTTACCTCGTGCGGCTCCTCGTCGTCGCCGGTCACCTCTCGGGCGCAGACCGCACAAGTGCTGGCCTGCTGCTCTTGATGGCGTCGGGTGTCGTCGATCTCCTGGTCGCAGCGTGGGCAGCTGGATGGGTTCAGGCCGTGGAAGAGCAGGCGTGCGGTGGCGCTTTCAGTGACGTCGTTGAGGAGCTTGGCGGCCTGTTGGCGCTCAGTACGGGCGCGGCGGAACACTCTGGATGCCTCGTCCCACTCGTCTTGGGCGTCAGCGAGCGTACGGGCGAGTTGCACGGCGTTACCAGCGAGGTCGACCAGTGACGTGTCGTCTTCGTCCTCGGGGAGCAGGCTCGCCAGGTGATCCCGGGCGCGGGCGAGTTCGGCTTCAAGGCGCTCCCGTTCTGAGGCGCGCTCCGCCGCTTCAGCATCCGCCGCCGTGCGGCGGGCCTTGGCCTCGGCGACACGCACATCGCGGACCGCTTTGACCCGGGTGAGGGCGGCCGCCGCAGGCAGGTCCAGGAACACCTGCAGAAGCCGGCCGGGCAGTCCGTTGGCGGCAACTTCACCCAACAGCGCCTTGTCGCCGCCTGCAGGGAGGTACACGGCTCCGAAGTAGGCAGGCCACCCGTGAGTCTGAGTACTAGTCTCCTTGAAGCTGTTGACCAACGGCTGCAGGTCCATCCGGCCCAGCATGAGTCCTGCAATCTGTTCCGCATAGCTGTCGGTGCTGGCCGCTCGCAGTAGCGCCGTAATGCCTCGGGCTGGGTCTGGGGTGCGTACATCGGCCAGCGCGGCGGAATCTTTACTCGTCAGCACGACGGCCGAAGTGATCTCTCCGTCCGTGAGGTCAAGCCGGAATCCCATAGACTCGCCAGCGACCGTCGCGTCCAGGTCCACCCGGCTCAGCCAGCCACGGACACGGTTTTGCATCTCGCTGCGCGGCGTGCCGCGCAGACACCAGGTCAGCAGTTCCAGCACCGAGGTCTTTCCGCGGAAGTTGGACGCGACCAGCGCCGTCAGACCCGCGGAGAAGTCCAGAGGAGTATCGAACGGGCCAGGCTCAACCTCGCCGGTGCGCTCGCCGGCCACCCGCAGTCGGTGCACATGCAGCGACCGTGGGCGCGCCGGGGAGACGACCAGCGGCAGTCCGTACTCGGCGAACACGTCGCGGACATCATCAATCCCCACGCCCGCCTTGGCCGAGATGCGAGTCTCAAGCAGAACCTCCGTCTGCACCGCGCTCATGCTTTCCCCGCCCCCTGTTCCTGCAGTCCCTGTCGGATGGACGCCAGACGCCGACGGGCCTGCTCGCTGATCGACGCGATGCGGCTCCCCCGCGGCGTCTCGGCGTACTCACGTGTCAGGTACTGCTGCTTCTTCAGTTCGCTGCCGGACTTCTCACCTGCAAGTCGCAACACCAACTCGACCTGCTTGACGTAGTAATCGAACGCCGGGGCCTCACTGACAATCTCCCGGGCCACCCGACGGCCCTCCTGCAGGAGGAAGTAGTCGTGCTGACGTACCCGGTTGACCGTTCCCCGGCGCCTGCGCACCAGCAGTCCGGCGCTGCGCAGCACCGCCAGGGCATCGTCTAGCCATTCGTAGGCCCCGAAGTGATGCCGCAGCATCGGGTAACGACGGACCTCGGGCTCCTCGGAGCCGAGGATCCGGCTGGCAATGTCGAGCAGAGCCTGTTCCCGGTCGCTCTCGTACTCGGTGAGCAGTTCGTTCGCCAGGTAGTCCGGGTTACGTAGCCAGAAATCCAGCTTCTGCAGCTTGACCTGCGTCCGCATGACACCGACCGCGTGCTCCAACAACGGCACAGCCCGATCCGCGTCAGTCAGCGGCTCACACGCCCCATCGATCAGCAGCAACAGACGCACCGCGTCCTGCTCCCGACTGGTCACCGGGCCCCCCGGCCCTTCCCCCTCGTGATCCATCGCAACAGCGTAACCATCCGCATATAAATCTGACTATGGGATGAGCGAGGAGAATATGCGCACCCGACTGACCTGTTCTGCTACATGAGAGCACCGGGTTCGCCCCACCATCTCCCGCCACACCGAGGGCCAGGGGTTACCAGACGCTGGCCAATCCGCTCTCCGCACAGGCCACGAAGAAGCGAGGGCACCCTACTTCCCTGAGCTCAGGTGCATTCCGTCGGCAGCAGACTTAAGACTGGCCCGCAAATGCGAGCCGGTGGCAGATGCAGGGTGGTCATTTAGCCTGCGGTGCCTGACCTGTTGGCGGTGGGGGTTCAGGGCCGTACGTCCATGATGGCAAGTGCCTGGTCGCGCAGGGAGCCGGTATTGATGGCTTCTCCTTCGAGGGAAGGCGGCGGCTCCGGAACGGGACCCGGACGCGTCCGCCGGCACCTTGATACGCCTTGTCGGCCCAGCAGCTGAGTCCTGCTTCGGCGAGGGCCTCGATGATTCCGTGCTGTCGTGCGGCTGCGAGGTCGTGAGTGCAGCCGGGCAGCGCCGGCGAGGCCCAGAGCATGCGGCGGCAGTTGTACGCCGAACTTCCGGCCGACCGCGGCCAGACCCATTTCAGCACCTCCGGCGCCACCACCGTGGCCGGTCTGGTGGCGTGGGAGATCACCCAGGAGCACCTGCCGGCGGCGAGCTTTCTCGACGCACCTCCAGAGACGGGCCGGCGGTGAACTCCGTAATGCTCAGGCCCTCGCACCCGCAACTCATCTGTACGAACTGACGATTCGGAGTGAGCGAATGACAACATCCAGGCGCGCGACGCAAGCTCTGTTGAGCTCGGCCGTGATCGTGAGCGTCCTCTCTGTCGTCACCAACTCGGACTCGGCCAACAGCACAACAATCAACCATCCGTATGAGCAGACCGGCGGCGTGTACTACGTATCGCCCGGCGGCAGCGACAGCGCGACCGGCACCAAGGATGCTCCCTGGGCCTCCTCACCCATGCCTAGGCCGCCGCCCAGCCGGGTGACACCCAAACCTCAAGCGACGGCAGCGGCGCCACAACACCAGCCATGCCAAGATGCGGTGTGTCGGCGAACAAACCATGGCCGCCCTGAAGAGCTGGCGCGTTCTCCCCAAGATCCGGTGCAGCACCACCCGGATCACCGACCTCGTACGGGCGATACTCCCCTCCACCTCGCCGATTCAGCGTGAGGTTGGAAGGGCTCTGTACCGCGTCTCCAGGGCTTAATCGAAGTCGCACGCTGTCTTCACCGCGCATGAAACCAGATAGTGGCGAGTCGCTATCAGATCTCCGCCAGCCGGGCCAAGTCGCTCATCGAACCGACAATGACCGCCCATGCCGCCGATGGAGGTCCGATGCGCCCGCAATTCATGGATGCCAAGCAGACCGCCGAGTACCTCAACATGTCCGTCACGTGGGTCTACCGCGACGCCCCTCGGCTGGGGCTGGCTGCCTACAAGTTCGGTGTGGGACGGAACGCAAAGTTGCAGTTCAAGATCTCCGATGTGGACGCGTGGGCTCGGCAACAGCGTCTCGGCTGACAGAGCTGCGGCTCTGGAGCTTGACGCTTCCAGAGCCGCCCGCCGCTCATCGCCGCTCGCTTCACTTCCCGAGCGTCCTCAGGCGGCGAGGTCGTGAAGACCTTGGTCGAGGAGCCTCGCCGCCCGCCCGATCGAAGCCGGCATGAGATGTCGGTAGATGCGGAACGTGACCTCGATGCTCTTGTGCCCCATCCACTCGGCGACGTCCGTGATGGGGATGTTGTGTGCCAGGCAGTTCGCCGCGAAGAAGTGCCGGTACCCGTAGATCGTCATGCCTTCGGGGATGTCCACGTCCTTGCCGGGCAGCTTCCGATACCAGATGGCATTGATCGAGCTGTGGTTCATGTGCTTGGCACGGGCTCCTTGGAGGACGTAGCCGTCCGCGGTAGTTCCGTGCTTCTCCACGAAGCGCTCGATCGCTTCACGGATGCTCCGAGGTAGCGGGACTTCGCGGAACTCCCCGGGCTTCCGGTGCTTGAGCTTCTCGAGCTTCCTCGTTCGGTAGTGGACCTGCTCCGTGACGCGGTAGACGTCGTCGGCCACGATGTTGTTCACGTTCAGGGCCAGCGCCTCTCCGTTGCGCAGGCCGCAGCCCGCCATCATGTCCACGAACATCGAGAAGCGGTCGTGGTCGGCAGCCGACTTGATCCCGATGATCTGTTCCTTCGTGGGCACGACGGCCCGCTCGGCCTCGTACCGCGGAGCGTCGACCCCTTGCAGGGGGTGCTCGTTGATCGCCCCCTTGCGGTGGGCATCGAGCAGCAGCGTCTTGAGAAGGACGTAGACCTTGAACTGCGTGGGGTCGGGCGTCCCGAGGCGATCCATCGTCGTCAGGAAGCTCTCCACCACCATCGGGCTGAACGTTTCCACACGACGTGATCCGAGCTCCGGGATCAGGTGGTTGCGGGCGAGGTGCTCGTATTCGTACGCCGTGCCGTACGAGAGTCGCCGCTGTCGGCCCATGTAGTCGCCGACGAAGTCCTCGAACCGCATCTGCCCGTAGTGCCGGATGAGTTCGGCCTTGGACGCGGGCGTGTTGGACTTCCGTGCGTACAGCTCGACGAGCCGTTCCTTCGCAGCGTCCTGCGTCCGGAAGCCGGTCTCCTCGCGCTGCTTGCCGCCGGCGTCGCGGTACCGGATGAAGTAGGGATGCGGGCAACGGGTGGGCTGGCTGCACTTGCACGCCTTGGCGAAAGTGCCCATGCCGCGGGCGAGCTGTTTGGGTATGGAAGGCAAAGTACTGACCTCGGGCTCGTGCTGACTTTTTGCTGACTCAGCGCCCGTGATTGTGGTTCTGATCTTCGGCCGCACCAAACGGCAGCGTCCGTCGGTCGCAGCGGTCCTGCTTGATCGACGGCAAGATGACAACTCCGTCAACCCTCGCGTGAGCAGGGAATCTCTTGGGAAAGGGTCAGGATCATGACACAGGCGACCACGACCTCCACCCGCCCTGCTCACCCGCTACGTCAGCTGCTCGCCGCCTCCGTCGGCAACGCAGTGGAGTGGTACGACTGGTACGCCTACACCTTCCTGGCCACCTATATCGCGGACCAGGTCTTCCCCAAGGGCGCGGACAACTCGCTCGTGCCGCTCCTGTCCACCTTCGCCGTCTTCGCGGTCGGCTTCTTCATGCGGCCCGTGGGCGGGCTGCTCATGGGGGCCGTCGCCGACCGGCGCGGGCGGCGTGCCGCGCTGACGGTGACCATCCTGCTGATGGGCGGCAGCAGTCTGCTCGTCGGGCTGACCCCCACGTACGCGACGGTGGGCGTCCTCGCGCCGGTCGTGCTGGTGCTCGCGCGGCTGCTCCAGGGGCTGTCGGTGGGCGGCGAGTTCGCGGCGTCGACGACGTTCCTCGTCGAGTCCGCGGGACCGGGCCGGCGCGGCCTGTTCTCGTCGTTCCAGTACGTGTCCACGTCGCTCGGGCAGTTGGCGGCCTCGGGCATCGCCGCACTGCTCGTGAGCACCCTCACCGACGGCCAGATGGACGGCTGGGGCTGGCGCGTGCCGTTCCTGGCCGGGGCGCTGCTCAGCCTGGTGGGCTTCTGGATCCGGCAGGGCGCCCAGGAGACGCGCGCGAAGGCGGAAGGGCCGCGGCCCGGGCTGTTCGACGCGCTGCGCCATCATCCGCGCCAGTCTCTGCTGATCGGCGGCATCACCGCGGGCGGCACGCTCGCCTACTACACGTGGACCTCGTACCTGCCGACGTACGCGGAGCTGAACACGGACATCGACAAGTCCGACGCGCTGCTCGCCGGGACGGTGTCGCTGGCCTTCTTCGCGCTGCTCCAGCCGGTCGGCGGACTCCTCTCGGACCGGTTCGGACGCAAGCCGCTCCTGCTGTTCTTCGGTATCGGCTTCGCGCTGCTGAGCGTGCCGCTGCTGCACGGCCTGACCGGGTCGTTCGCGTCGCTGCTGATCACGCAGTGCGCGGGAATGGTGCTGCTCACCGGCTTCACGTCGATCTCGGCGGCGGTCAACGCGGAGGTGTTCCCGGCGCGGGTGCGGGCGGCCGGGATCGGGTTCCCCTACTCGCTGACCGTGGCGCTGTTCGGCGGCACGGCCCCGTACATGGGCACGCTGTTCAAGGAGATCGGGCACAGCGGGCTGTTCCCCTGGTACGTGGCCGTGCTCTGCCTCGTGTCCTCCGCGGTGTACCTGCGGCTGCCGGAGAGCGCCCACCGCGAGCTCGACCGGTGAGGGACGCCGGGGGGGCGTGGTCGCCCGGTCAGCGGTCGCGGCGCGCCCGCCAGTAGCCGCAGAACATGATCCGGTCCTTCGGTACGCCCTGGGCCACCCAGTGCCGGCGCAGCCCCGTCGCGAGGCCGGACTCGCCCACCACCCAGCCGTAGAAGGGGACTTCGGGCAGCGGGAGCGAGCGGGCCCGCTCCAGCGCGGCGACGCCGGGTACCGGCGGGCCCGTCGTGCCGCGTTCGACCCAGACGATCTCGACGCCGGGCGGTGCGATGAGCTCCTGGCGGTCCTCTGGCGTCGGGACCTCCGCGACGGCGGTGCCCGTGATGTCGTCGGGCAGGGACGCGAGGACCCCGGCGAGGGCGGGGAGCCCGGACTCGTCCGCGACGAGGACGACGCTGCGCAGGTCGTCGGGCCGGTTGAAGCCGATGCCCTCGTCGACGAGGACCACGCTGTCCCCGACGGAGCAGGTACTGGCCCATGTGGCGGCGGGCCCGGCGGCGTGGCCGTTCTCCTCGCCGGGGTCGCCCGGGTCGCCGTGGAGCACGAAGTCGACGTCCAGCTCGGGCCCTTCGGGGCCGTCGGGGCGGTGGGCGCGGACCGTGTAGTTGCGCAGGACGGGGCGGACGCCCTTGGGCGCGGCGAGCAGTTTGAGGTAGCTGAGGG